>CAIKRV010000083.1 GCA_903829945.1 uncultured bacterium
AAAAATGAGCAAGAAACCATTTCTTCAGTTATTAGAAACCTGGGACAATTAAATAAAGCATTGCATGGATCTGCCGAATTTAATAAACTTCTAGCTATTAGTCAGGCCAGTATTCAAACGTATGAAAATGCCGTATTGGCCTATGCTGATGGTCTCAAGTTAGGCGGACCGGTAGTTGGTGCCATTGAGGCTGCGGCAGCTATCGCTGCCGGGTTGGCGCAAGTAGCTGCCATATCCAGTGTTAAGCTACCCGGATTTTTTGAAGGCGGATACACGGGCAATGGCAGTGAAAATAATATTGCAGGTTTTGTACATGGCAAAGAATATGTCATTCCAAATGCTGTAATGCAAATGCCGGAATCCAAACCATTGGTACAAAGCTTAGAATATTTAAGAGGACATGGACCAAGCTTAAGTGCTCCTTTAGGAGGAAATACCAATGTAAATATTGATTATGATTTGTTGGCTAGCAAACTGGCGCACAGCATTTCAAAAAGTATGCAAGCACAACCGGTGATATTTTCATTAAAAGCGCATGATGAGTTTATCAGAAAAAGCGGTTATAAAGGAAGTAAAACGAATTAATCAGATTATCAAAAGCTTAATAATTTTTTAAATAATTAAGGTTAAATTTCAAAATTGATGTCCTTAAAATTCCTTATGTTTGCATGTGAAACTACACCACATGCAAATAAGCTTGCTTATGCTGGCCCTTTTTTTGATGCTTTCCTGTACCAAAGAATCAGGACAGAAGTTCTCAATAAATTCAGGGAGTAACCAAGTCAGAAATCCGAATACACCACCAGATTCACAATTTTTATCCTTTGATTTTATCAGTAAAAAATATTCCAATGGAGATACCCAACATTTAAAGTGGAAACATATATATGCTTTTTATGAAAATGGATTTCTTATTTTTGACGGACTAAAGTACCATATATTCTATATGTATATAAATTTAAATGGCGCCTTATTGGATACCCTTAAGACGCCATTTTTTATTGATGAAAAAAGAATTTACCCAGTAAACTTATTTTATAATGATTATGTTTGTTCAGTTAGTCCGAGTGATACATTTTTATATGCAAAAATAACAATTAATAAAATTTCAAAATTATACATTCGTGGAACATTTAGATCGATTGCAATTTTTAAAAAATATTATGACAATGATACAGGTTATATAAATAGAGGGAATTTTGTTTTAAGCAGAATCTGAATTAATATATATTTTGAAAAAATGGATATATATCAAAAAATGTAGTGTCGCGTAACGGCATTGTCAATTTATTTACCGGGACAATGGCTGTTTCTTGCAATAATACTACTTCAGTACTATCCGATTCATCCAAAGGATACATATTTATTTCTTCAATGGTAAAATAATTGTTTAAATGCTGAATCCAGCTTAATTTTCTTGGATTCAAATGAATTTTATCCAAAATTCCTAAACTAAAATGTGCTCGTACTTTCTTACCTTCTCGGATATCTTTTAAGGTATTGGCCCAATATAATTCTACCAGTCCGGGTAAATTGGTATATTTCCAAAATGTAAATTAATATTATTACCGGCATCCGGCATAAAAGTATAGGCTGTACTGATGCCATAAGGTCCCGGAGCGGCATTTGGAGCATCCGCAAAATTCATAATTCCAAACGGACTATCCAATCCAAAATGATTATGCATCACCAATATTCGTGGACCGCAATCCGTTGAAAATGGCGGACGCGTACCGTCAATCTCTTGAACTTTATTCCATAAGGTAGGCAATAAGGCCGTTAAATTATAAGTGCCGGGTTGTAATGTTATTTTTGGATCATACATCATTGGGGTGGCACAAATATGCGAACAGACAATTAAAGTACTTTCCTCTATAAAACCATTATTTAAAAATCGTGTATCAGAGGCATAAATCAAATGTTGGTCTTCTTCATATTTATTAATATAGGCATTTTGATCTTTGGCATAATTAAATTGGACATGCTTACCATAATCCTGTAAGTAATTATTTTGCTCAATTTCATAATTCAAATCCAATTGATCACTTAAATTTGCAGCCTCTGAACGTTTTAATAAAAATTTATCTCTGGTATCGATATATATTATTTTATTAAGTTCATCCACCTGCACACGGAGGTTAAATATTAACATCAAATCCTTTAATAGCTCTTGTACAGGAATAGTATTATCCCATACTTCTTTGGTATCAAAAGTTTGTCCTTGTACAATTTCATCAGATAAAGTAATAATAACAATAGATTCACCATCATAAGATTCAAAAGTATTTCCCAGACCTGCGGTTCTAATAAAAAATTCCACTTCATCATTTTCTTGTAAGTTCAGGGTATGAGAAATATTACAGGAAAATGGGAATCCTGCATTAGAATAAAATAAAGTTTGATTAATTGTTTTAACCGGAAGCCCATTCACCAAAATACTTATAAAAATTAAATTGCTATTATTAGATAAACTTGCAATGGCATTGCCATTCATGGTAAATACAATTCCATAAATACCGGTAGTACCGGCTACAAATTTATGTGAGCCACTATCCCACTGATGATGTAAATCGGATAAGACACCATCTAAATTGATGCTTGCCCCTCCTGTATCAGCTACAAACAGAGAATTATTAACATTAATTACTTTATAGGCATTACAAAAAGAGGAAGTCCTTTTAAAATTATTTCCAAAAAAGGGACAAACCAAATCATCCCAATAGGAAATCCCGGACATACTATTTGCATCCAACTGATAGCCTGCATAATTAAAACAAGAATTTAAAAATGTTTTCCAATAAAATGCCGGTCGTATATCTTCCACACTGATATATGTATTATTTTTCCATTTACCATAATTTACTACGGGCCAACATCCGGTACCGCCGGTTTTAATCCAGGTATAGTACATATTTAAACCGGTATAAGAAACCGATTCGGAAGGCATCAATTCGTTTAAATATAAAGCTTGAATACTGTTACGTCTGTATTTTAGTTGCGACCACCATTTTAAATTTACACTTCGCAATTGCAAAGAATAATATGAGGCTTTACCTAGTGGTGCACTCATATAGGCATTAATAATTCCAATACCGTCAAACACCAATAATCCATCCACTTTTATGCGACATATTTTTTCGTCTTTAATCGTATTATTTAAGGTATCTGACTCCCCAAAATTTAAAGCTTTTCTATTATTGGCACTATCCGGCAGTTTGATGTAAAAACTAATCAAGGAATCAGCGTCCCAAGGTTTGGAAACAACTGCGGCAGAATAATTTAATACTAAATTATGTAAATCCTCATCCATAGTATCCATGGTATGATGATTGATTTCGATTTCTATTTTTCTTATACTCATACTGCCATTAACGCTCATCAAACAGTACATGTTAAAATTTCACATGTTTTTTTGACAAGCGGGCATGCATCATCGTTTATAAGATCAAATTTATTTTATGTCTTTACAGGAAAATTTTATTTCGGAATATTTATTAAAATATCCGAATCATGCTCCGCGAGCATTATTGGAATGCTTGATTTCAGATAAATTAATTCATCTGCCGGAAATGAAAAAGTTTATCATTATTAATCATTATCCTCCTCTGCAAAATAAATATGGCATGCATAAGGCTGCAGTATTATTGGCTGATAGATTTCAATATCATGAAAAACACATCAGAAGAATCATTAGAAAAAGCACCAATAAAAAGCAGCATGGAACCAACAATGTTCTGCAAAATAAAAATAATACTCGTTAAACTAATTAATGAAAAATCGTTATTTGAACCTCAACAACGCCAATGCGGAAATTTACCTCTTTGGAGAAATTGACGCTTATTTTGGCATGGGTAAAGAACAATTTCTAGGCATTCTTTCAAAATTAAGTCATCAATCCATTAGTTTATACATTTCCTCCCCCGGCGGAAATGTAGATGATGCCTTGGCAATGCATGATTTGATTAAGAATCATTCCGGCAGCAGTACAGCTATACTCAGTGGTGTAGTGGCTTCCTCAGCCACCTTGGTGGCCTGTGGCGCTAAACATGTAATAATGTCGGATAACGCGCTATATATGATCCATAATCCATGGACCATCATTAGCGGGGATGCCAGAGAAATGCGTAAAGCTGCCAAACTCACCGAAATATTTAAAGAACGTATTCTGGATATTTACAAAAAGCAATGCGAATCCAATGGTAAAAGCATCAAGCGTTCTCAGTTATCTAAAATGATGGATGAAGAAACTTGGCTTACAGCACAGGAAGCTTTAAACTATGGCTTTATCAACGAAATAAAAAAAGATGCCAGGATAAAGAATGCTATATCCATGCATGATTTACAAAGACGTGGGTATATTAATATGCCTATTGAAAAATTACAATTATTATCAATATCTAAACAATCTAAAAAGATGAAACTAAAAGAATTTAAAGATGTCATGATTCATGCCATCAAAGAAGGATTGCAAGGAATAGTGCAACCGAATACTTCCCATGTAGAATTAAAAGCACAAGAAATCCAGGAGGCCTTAGAAGTAAAGTTCAATGATGCAATTCAATCACAGGAGCAAGCCATCGCTGCTCTGCGGAATGAGCTTACAGAAAAAGACAATGAAATTGCCAGGCTTCAGGGCAAAAGCTCTATCACCGCGCCGGTCTCCGATCCCAATGCTCATGCTGTTTTGAATGCCAAGGAGCAAATTGAAGAAAAATTGGCCAAAGAATTTGGATTTCACCAATTGAAAGCCTACCGAAATATTCAACTTCAAAAAAATAATTAAAACAATATACCATGACTAACGTATTACAAACGTCCTTTACTCACAGCTATAATGGCCAAGAAACTTACGAAATACTCAATAATGCCTTTCAATCTCAGTATTCCATATTGGGCGATTGGAAAGTATTAACAGATATTGTCAGTAAACGAAATTTATATTATAGTGAAGGAAATAATAAAATATTAAAACCCTATAGCAATACTTGGAATAACCCGAATGCCGGTATTCCCTTATCCGACCGTATTATTTCTGTGGAAGATATGGAAATTAACCTCAATCTTTCCCGCGACCAAATAAAAAGCACCGCTTGGGAAGAAATCACCAAATCAGGTGCATTGAGGGATAATTTGAGCCAAACCCCCATTTTAGATTTTCTAACCCAACAAATTCAAACCGGTTTACATAATGATGTATTAAGACAGGTAATGTTTAATAAAAAAACAGGAAACAGTTCGGGCTCCAGTGATTATAAAGGCTTCAATGGTCTATTATATGCTTTGGTAAATAATTCTTCCGTATCCAAGTTTGATTTATCCTCCGGTGGAATTATCAATACGAGCGGTGAATTAGAAAATGATGCTGCCCTTAAAACATTCCGATACATGATTGAAAATGCAAGCAATAAATTAAAAGTTAAACCGCTGCAAGAGAAAGCCATTTATTGTACCCCCGGATTATACTTCAACTTCCTAAACACTCTGGAAACCGGTGCGCATGATTATGCCAAAATCTTATTACAAAATGGTCAGGTAGCCTATAAATTCAGAGGCGTGGAAATAACCCCGGTATGGAGTTGGGCGAATGATATTGATGATACCGATAATCCTTTCCATAGCCTATTTACAAATGCAGCACAATTCTGTATGTACACCGAGAAGAAAAATCTGGTAGTAGGAACTGATATAGGCGTCAATGAATCGAGCTTACAAATGGAATACATTATGTACTTAAAACAAATGTATATCCAAACACAAATGAAACTAGGTGCTAATATTATTTCACCGTACAATACATTTATCGCTTATTAATAATTTATAGAATGGCATTAACAAATTTAAATGCGGTATTCAAGGATAGTACCGGTGGTGTTAAAAATATATCCTTTTGCAAAAAAGATGATTTCCCGGCCTCTGTAAGCATCAGTTCAGGAAGCATCAGCAGCAGTTTAGCATTACAAAATGCTGCCGCTTGGCTGACCATGAATTTTGAAGAATACAGCGCCGATGCCTCCTGGGAATTAAAAGATAAAGAAGGTAGAAATTATATTGAAACAAAAATTGAAGCCTTTGCATCCGGACTTCATGCCTCCACAATCATGCAATGGTTAAGAGATATTGCAGCTACCTCCGGTATTATTTGCGCCATAGAATACTTTAATGGAGAAAAACTAATTTTTGGATGGGATACTAAAATTGGCACTGACGGCTTTTTAAGAATAAGTTCCGTAAAAGGCAGTGCAGGCAAATTACCATCCGATAAAGTAGGATTCGATATATTATTACATGGTATGCAAAAAGAAACACCATTTGCCTGGACCAGCTTAGCTTAATCAAAAAGAGGGGCGGTAGTTACCGCCCCTCTTTAAATATAATCATTATGGAAAATTTGAAGTTAAAAGAAGCCTATGCTGATGGAATTATTTGGACACGCAACAAAACATATTATTTAAATAAATGTTCAAATGAAGAATTAGCAGCACTCTATGCACTACCATTTACAGAAATATTCGAAGTCATTTCCGAAAACCCAAAATTAAAAACGCATGGAAAAAATAAATAAAACTGATGTGGAAAATATCAGTAATAAAATTAAAGAAGTACGAATAGTTGAAAATTTATTATCAAAACCTATTCCCGCAATAGAAAGAAAGCTTCAGCAAAACAATGCTTTTCCATGGGTACCTTGGTTTGCAAATACCAATGATTTTGTCAGAGACCTATTGGATAAATTAAAATGCTCCCCTGCTTCAGCAAGAATTATTTCCGATAAGGTCATTTATACCATCGGGAATGAATTATTATTTAGTGGGAAAGACCATGAAAAGGCCAAAACCTTTGCCCGATCAGTGAATGCAGACGGCGCCTCCTTATACGAGGTATTTGAAAAATTGACCCGTGATTATTATAGCCTCGGGAATGCCTTCCTGGAAGTTATTAAAATTGGGAATAGGATAAATTTGGATGCCTTAGATGCCAGCACTATTCTGGTAGCCAAACCTGAAAATTACAATAACCCGTCCGGAGGATTTTATTATTGCCGGGATTGGAAAAATCATCATTTCTTTCCACCGCTCTATCATACTAGGTATCCCGAATTTAGCAAAAGTAAAAACACGGAACGTAGCATCATCCATTTAAAGAATTATCAGACGGGTTATTATTATTATGGTTTGCCGGATTATTATGCAGCCTATTATTCCGGTTGGATGAATATCGATTATCAAATTGCAAAATTTAATGAAACTAAATTTGAAAATCAATTCAGGCCATCGGGCATTCTGATATTTACCGGACAAGCGTTGAGTGATGAAGAGGCAAAGAATTTAACGGCAAAGGTGCAGCAAAATTGGACGGGAGAAGGAAACAATTCAAAAGTCATTATTGCCACCGTAAACGATCCCAGCCTAGCTCCCAAATGGATCAATTTTGATGATGCACCCAGTGGCGCATTTGAAACCTTACAAACCATCGCTAATGAAAAAATAATAACGGCCCATAATTGGCATCCTGCATTAATTCTTCAACAAAGCGGCAAACTTTCCAATGCCAATGAAATACAAACTGCTTTCGAATTAATATGCAATAGTTATATCCATCCGAACCGGAAAAAGATTACCAGAATTTTTGACCGTATTTTTTCCGAGCAATTAAATTTTTCTTTAAATCCTATAGAAGTAAAATCCAATTCACCGATCAGTTATAATGCACAATTAGACCCGAAACTATTATTTACAATTGATGAACAAAGAGCCATGCTGGGAGAAGCTCCATCCGACCAAGCCATCATTGGTAATAAATTTTTATTTGAAGTAAATAATGTTCCATCCCATAAAAATTTGAAAGATGTATAAATTAATAAATGCTGAAGAAATAATATTAATTGCTTTTGAGGATAAAAACTTCTCCGAAGAATACATTCAGGATGAAACCATTTTAGAATGTCAAGAAATTAATCTGCCCGGCACTATAGGCCGTGAATTGTATGAGGAATTACAAACCCAATCCTCACAAGGTGGGAGTATATATACTGCTGAAAACAAATTTTTAGTCGATAATTATTTAAAAAAAGCCATTGCCTATTTTGTCAAGGCAAAATTATACCCATTAATGGTTGCAAAGCTAATGAACGCGGGTGTCATTACCCATCGCGATCAGGAGGATACCCAAGCATCAAGTGCTATAAACATTGCTTCCGCCATCAATGCCACCGTGGCCAGTGCTGAATTTTGGTTAAGAGCAGCCATACACTTTATGGAGCAAGAAAATCAAATAAACAACTATCCGCTATACCACGATTTTATTCGTAAAAACACCAATAATGAAATAAATACATTTTCAAGTTGGATAAATTTATAAATCATGACAAACAATCAAAAATACAATTGGTCTGCCATAGGCGTAGCCGTGAGCATTTTTATATACCTGATCATATCATGGGTAAATATGAATGCACGGGTCAGCAGCATTGAAACAAGAACCATAGACATGAAAGAAGAAGTAAAACGTATGGAAATGAAAATTGATGTTTTAATAGAACGCAGCAGCCAATCCCTCACCAAATGAAAAAAAATGATCTTAGAAAATAAAATAAAATTTAAGGACAAAGAAAGCTTTCTGGAAAAACTACATCAAATAAGTAATGATCTAAAAATAGAGGCCGAATTATTTTTATTATTGATGTATTGTGAAAGCGGATTGAACCCCCAAGCGGTCAATAAGCAAGCCCCGGAAATACCGGGTTATAAAAATAAAAAATTAATAAAAGCGTCGGGCCTACCCGATGCTGCCGATGCATCAATACGCTGCGCTTATCGGGCTACCGGATTAATACAGTTTATGCCGGATACTTCCTTAGGACTTGGCACCAGCAATGAAGCCATCTACAAGATGACTGCTACGGAACAATTAAAATATGTAGCCAAATATTTTAATGCTTGCAAAGGAAAAATTGCCGCGAAACATTTAACAGAATTGTACTTATTCTGTTTTTATCCTGCTGCCCTAGGAAAAGAGGATAACTATATTTTCCCGGATATGGTGTATCAATGCAACAGGGGACTGGACTTAAATCATGACAAAAAAATTAGCATAGGAGAATTTCGGAAATATGTACTTTCCCGAATTCCTCAAGAATTTAGTAACCTTTATTATTAAACCCCCAATGACAAATGAAGAATCTTTGGAAACATATAGCCACCACCCTTATTGGCGCCATAACCGCAGGCGCTAATGTATATTTGAATGGCGCGGAAACAAAAACCATACTTACCAGTATCGCTATATTTATTTTGGGAGCGATTGCAAAAGACCCCAATTTTTTAGGAGGAGAAAGCAATCCTCCAAAAGATCATATATAAACTGAAAAAAGGGTCCGAAGTAGTATTATTTCGGGCCCTTTTTTTAAAATATTATTCCGGATATAATTTTTGAAAAATAAATTTCATAATAAGTAATTATACCATCGGAGTACAGATTTCAATTAAAAATCCATCCAAATCTCTTACATACCCTACTACTTGTCCCCAAGGTTTTGTTTTGGGTTCAGCGCAAATTACTGCACCGGCTTCCACCGCTTTTTTCATGGTATTTGCTACATCATCCGTGGTAAACCCTATTTCTATACCGAATGGTTTCTCATTTATATTACTTTCAATAAACCCCTCTTGTAAGTTTGAAAGTGCTAAAGTTTTCGATGCAAAAGAAAGAGTTGTTTCTCCGGAAATCACCTCAGCATAGGAATGATCATGTGTAATGAACTTTTGGCTAAAACCAAAGGCTCGTTCATAAAAAGTTATTGTTTTTACAACATCCTGAACGTAAAGGATCGTATATGCAAACTTGATCATGGTGATATTATAGTTTAGGTGCAAAGATATTGTTTGGAAATCATAACAAAGAGAATTTATCTCAACTCATATTAGAGTTAATTCCGAACATTTAGAAAAAACCAAGGATGGCATCAATAATAAGAATAGAATCAAGGATGTTAATAAAAAGTTTTATTCATTCATTTAAATACATGTCTCAAGGAAAATAAAACGCCCACGCAGCATATTACCAGCATGCTGGGGCATTATTCAGGAGAAATGGGAATGCACTACATTACAGTGGATATTGATTAGCTCCGGCAGTTTATGGATGAGGCATTGCCTTAATAAAAACATCATTAAAGCTTAGAACTTTCTCTTATATAGAAAAAAACAAATCAGGTATTGCCTAAAAAAAATAATTTATATCAAATATTATTTTCTTCTTCTTTTCATATAAACAAAAACATTTCCATAAACCCCATTTGACATACTAAATATTGAATGAGTTACATCATGATATGGACCTAGTTTACTTGTCCATTGCCCATCAAGCAATTGTCGTGCAGCATGCTGAGGGACCCCCATTATTATCGCAGTATAATAACACCTTTTCAAACCCTTCTTCTAAACTATCGTTACTTTCACAGACGGAATAACCAATACTCTCAAATAATGCAATAAAGGCAGGAATATTGCATTCATTAGGAATTCCTTCTGGCCAAAAAAAATCAATATTAGCAGGCCACATCCACTTCTGATCAGTACCATAAGCCCATGCAATACAATTATAAATAGTAGTTGGTGCACTAGTTACTAAAAATGGCTCTTTATGAGACATTGGGAAATGGTCAATTTTTAACATTCCTTATTTTAATCAGAAATTATTTCCTGCCCAATTCAACCAATCCTCAGTCATCAATTGCATATCGCCTCGGTGCTCTTTTTTAACCGGATTAACTTGAGTCAGCTGCCTTAATGCATAGAACCAATGATTAGGAGAATATCTCATGTCTTCAAAAATATAAGGAAGCATACCTTGGCCTAAACCAATAATATTTTGATAAGCTCCGTTATTATAGATTAATTCTGGATTAGAAAAAAACAGAGTTTCACTTATCCATTGATCTCTCAGTCTAATAAATCTCGCCCTTTCAATATCATGTTTTGTAATTGAATAATAAAGAGAATTTTCAAGAAGACTTTCTTGAAGGGATTTTATGGATGCAATTATAGTGGTAGCTTCAGCAGAGGTACCGAAAGATTCACAAAAAATTGGGTCAGGGAATAATGAATTCATATAAATAATCCTCTTGTTTTTTCAGTTATACAATTTTCAAAAGTATCATTTTTAATAACTCTAATATCGGAAAAATTCTTATAAATCACATCGTCCTCTAGTTGTGAACCAACATTTTGAATTACATCAATATCAAGAATCAAAGGGAAATATTCTTGTTCCGCCATTTCAATTGTTTCATTAATTATAACAATTCTATTCTGATCTAAGGGAACATTGATATTGACAAAAAATGAATTAAATCCTTGGGGCAAATTTGAAGGAATTTTCGGTAAATAATTTAGATACTCCTCCAAATCTACAACTGACTTAGGAATTTCAAGTCGATTTATAAACCGGGTTGAAAATTTGATTATAGATTGAGGTTGGAAATTTGAATTATATAATTTCCAAATTTTGAAAAAGAAATCAAAATGAGTTTCCCATTCTTCATATGGCTTTAAGATGTTAAAGGTTATTCCATCAACATTAACCTGGAGTTGTCTTAAATCATCAGTACTTTTAAAAATATATCCAACATGATTAGACTGCGAAGTACTTGTTGGAGGAACATTGGGGTCAATTGAAAAATTTATTTGATTAAACATGTTTTTCTTTTCAACCAATACAGGTAGGAAAGAAAGTACATTTTCCTTAATAGCTAAAAGATCACTCGCGCCCTTTGTATTAGGGTTACTAACCTTGATATCAAATACTGCTTCCCGTATTGGTGCATTTTTATATTTCATAATTCAAAATTACTTTTTCTAACATTAATGTATAATTAATAGCTGCGAAATGATTATTAATTTTTGCGGTCAAATTCGACATTTTATTTAATTTTTATATCTTCCTTTAATCATTCAATAGATTAAATATCAACAAATAGCAATATATTAGCAATTGCAACGATTGATAAATTATTAAATAACACTTTCAATATGTTGATAAACGAAATTGTTGAGGAAAAGTTACTTTTTCCCTTTACTGATTAATTCCACCCTATTTTTTTGCTCCTCAAATTGCATTTGCAAATTATTGACAACTTGAGCTATATTGTTAATGTCATACATATGACTGATGCTAATAGTACCCATGTGGATAATTACTGTATTTTTTTTTAAATTATAATTTAAGCTTCCAACGTACATTCCCGTCATTGTTTTTGTTTTGTGATTGCTGTCCAAAGGAAAGCGCAAACATTTTCCTATTCTTAGCTTCCGGCAGGGTAGTAACTATTGCACGCATGGCACAAAGCCAGCGCATGGTTACTTCATGAGAGTTGGGTTTATCAAAGGCTTCAATGCCAGAATCAGATCCATCCGGATTTTTGCCAAGTGCGATTAGCATCGCTTGCTGAGGTGTTAATTTGGAGTTGCGTGGTTTGGGCATTTTAGTTTAATTTACAGCATTGGCAGGCGATACTCCATTTTGTCTAAAAAATTCAATTGATTCAGGATTCATATCTAGTAAATTATAAACTGGGACACCATTGAGTGTAAAAATAATTACAATGAGACCTGTCGCATTTCTATTCCTTTCTGAAATTCGATTTACTAAATCTTGAACCCCTTCAAAAATAACTCTTTGACCGTCAGTAAGATTTAAAGGATCAAGTAAAACGAGTCCTGCAATTCCTACACGAAAAACATTAATAATCATATATTTAATATTTTATTAAAACAATTTATTTTTCTCCTTACTCCTCATCGAACTTAAATCCTTCTACTTTTTCGATCAGGTCTCGAGTGGCAATATCATTCTCCGCAAACTTTAAGACATACTTGGTAAATCTTTCTTCCAACTCATCTGCCAATTCTTCACGGTCTCTTTCAGGATATAATTTTACCATTAAATCCATAAACATGGCCTGCATTGCGGTTATACAATGCTGATTGACAATTGTCATGGTTGCTAACTCATCAAAAGTATAAGAAGGCATATAATAAATACTACATTAATTTTTCTTCTTCAGGGCTATCTACAATCTTTATTACTTTAAACATACAGTGTATATCTGCAAATTGGAGGGTAAGTTCTTCCGGATAAGCCGGATTATCGGCTTTAATTATAATTGCATTTTCGTTCATTTGATAATGCATAATTTAGATAAGTAAATTGCTATTCATAGAAATTATATCATGACCTTTCTCACACTTTACTTAAGGAATCTATTTTCGAAATAAAACATCCTAAAAAATTTCTTGCTTCATTTTTATCTTTTTAGCTATGGTAATAATCCAAAATCTTAAAAAACAATTCTGTATAAAAAAAGAACCAATAAAATTCTTTTGAAGTCGCTAAAAAAATGATTTTATAAGTACTCTTGAAGTTTAAATTTCATCAAAGTTAAGAATTCTCTTGCATTTCACTATATATCAACCAAATATTGTCTATAAAATAGTAGGCCAATATGAAAAGGAAAAAAAATTGACAACCCAATTGGCTACCCCAAAATAAAAAAGCCCTGAAATTCAGGGCTTTGATTTGTTTCTTCGTAGCGAGAAGCAGATTTGAACTGCCGACCTTCGGGTTATGAATCCGACGCTCTAACCAACTGAGCTACCTCGCCATATAATATTTTGTTCCTCAGTAATTTAGATTAATATTTTCGTATTAAGCCTCCTTAAAAGAGGTGCAAAGATACAAAAAAGCTCAATTACTGATTCTTTTGTCGACCGGTGTCGTAAATATATTTGCCAATTGCCAGTCCGCCAAGCACTACTGCTACAATTCCCACCCCCATTCCTTTGAAATAAAAATGCAATCCAAGAATAATGAGTAATACCAATAAAGCTAAGCCTTGGATCAAAAGCTTTTTAGCTTTTACGAAAGGATGCTCAGGATAGAGTTTGGTGGGAAGTATAAGGAGTAAGGCTATAACCAATCCTCCTAAAATAAAATATTGATTCATAATAATCTAAAACATTTACCCGGTAATGCCTGCAAGATACCTTTAAATTCCATTTCCAGAAGTATAATGGATAATTCAGCTGAAGAATAACCCATGGCTATACTTAAATTATCAATTTCAACTTTTTCCTTTTCTTTCAAAAAATTATAAATATTTTGCTCCGTTTCGCTGAGGCCGGTAGGTACTTGTTTTTTAGGAGCTATCTGCCCTTCTACATCCCAACCTAAAATATAGGCTATATCAGCAGCAGTTTCAACCAAATGTGCTTTATTTACTTTAATTAAATAATTACATCCTGAGGATAAATGATCATTGGCTCTGCCGGGAACTGCAAATACATCTCTATTATAAGAATTAGCAATTTCAGCAGTAATTAATGAGCCTCCTTTATTCGCGGATTCTATCACAATAGTTGCATCAGTCATACCCGCTACAATTCTATTGCGCTCGGGAAAATGTTCCATTTCAGGTCCCACGCCGGAAGGATATTCTGTTACAATCCCACCATTTTCCATCATACTTTGCACCAGATTTTTATTTGCAGCAGGATAAACCATATCCAAACCATGCGCCAATACCCCAAGGGTAGGAATATTGCAGGCAACGGATGCTTTGTGTGCGGCAGAATCGATGCCATAAGCCAAACCACTGATAATAGTTGGCTGATAACTTTGTAGCTCCTCGACCAATTTAGCAGTAATATTTTTGCCATAGTCGGTGGCCTTCCTGGTACCCACTATGGCTATCATTCGCTGTGTATTGAGATTTATATTTCCCTTGGTATAAATAATAAAAGGTGCATCAGGAATATCCCTCATGCGCTGCGGATAATTACTGTCTAAGAAACTTAAAGCAATAATATTATGCGCATCAATAAATTTCATTTCCCGCTCTGCACGATCCATGTTTTTAAAATTTACGATTTCGCCGGCAATTTTTTCCCCGATGCCGGGAATTCTTAACAGATGATCCTTTTTTTGTTTAAAAACATTAGAGGCACTTCCGCAATAAGCAAGAAGATTTTTTGCAGCTACCCCTCCTACTTTAGGAATCATGGTCAGCGCAATATGAAATAAAAGTTCAGTGTGTGTTTGCATTTTTATAAGGGACAAAAATACAATTAAAAATAAAAAAAATGCCGGATGAAATTCATCCGGCATTTATGATCAGTTAACTTATTCTTTTAAACAGACTTTGCAGCTAAAATGCTTTCCACGGCATTGACCATGGTATGAATTACAAAATCAACTTGTTCTTCAGTTAAATTAGGATATACTGGTAAAGAAATTTCTCGACTGTAATGATCCCAACTATTTGGATAATCAGACATTTTATATCCTAAATTTTTATAAAGTGTCAATAAGGGTAAGGGTTGAAAATGCACATTCACACTAACTTCCGCAGCAGCCATTTTATCAATTAAGGCATCGCGTTCTGCTTCAGTAATATTTTTAATTCGTAATGGAAATACATGATAGCATGATACCTTATCCGCATTATAATATTCCGGCAACTGCGCCCATTCATATTTTGAAAACCCGGCAGTATATCGCTCAAATATTTCTTTTCTGCGTGGCAAAATATAACTTTCATATTTTTTCATGGTCGCCAAACCAATGGCTGCTAATACATCAGGCATATTAAATTTATAACCAGCTTCCACAATATCATAGCGCCATGCCCCGGTTTGCGTTTTACTCATGGCATCTTTGGTTTGTCCATGCAGGCTCTTAATGTTTAATTGACGATAAACATTTTCCACATCAAAATATTGATCAAAAGCTAGGCAAATAGCACCGCCTTCGGCCGTTGTTAAATTTTTAACGGCATGAAATGAAAACACCACAGCATCTGCTTGCGAACCCACTTTTTTACCTTTATACGCGGCGCCAACAGAATGTGCCGCATCATCCAAAATCATTATACGCCCCAGCGTTTTTTGTTCCTCCGTATTCGGATGAAATTTTGCTTTAATATCTGCACGCTGCACAAGTGCCATTAATTTATCAAAATCACAAGGATATCCGAATATATCTACAGGAATAATTACCTTGGTTTTGGGAGTTATGGCTGCTTCAATTTTTTCTAAATCAATTAAAAAATTATCTTGAATATCAACCATTACCGGTGTAGCACCACAATGCAATACGACATTGGCCGTAGCAGAATAGGTATAGGCCGGAACGATG
Organism: uncultured bacterium; assembly: GCA_903829945.1. GTDB lineage: Bacteria > Bacteroidota > Bacteroidia > CAILMK01 > CAILMK01 > CAILMK01. Next base: position 16,192 of record CAIKRV010000083.1, read on the forward strand.
ACCTCATCACCTTCCTTTACACCATACCAGCGCAACATTAATTCCAAACCTGCAGTCGCTGAATTTACACAAAGTACTTTTGGGACACCACAGTATTCGGCAATATCTCTTTCAAACTGCTTGGTTTTCGGACCGGTGGTGATCCATCCGGATTTTAAAGCATCCATTACTTCATCTAAAATATCCTGATCAATGTAAGGGGGAGAAAAAGGAATCTTCATAATTAATTATAATTGCTATTTTTTTATACTTGTTGTTATCGTTTTTATCCATAAATCCTTTACTACTTTCCAATCAAACTGCTCTGCTTCTTTTCTTGCATTTGCAGAAAGTTCGGAACATATCAAGGGATTATTTATTAAATAAGTTATTTTTTCAGCCATTGCCTCATGATCATTTGCAGGAACTAATAATCCGTCCTTTTGGTCATGAATTAAATAAGGTACCCCTCCAACATTGGTGGAAATAATCGGGAAACCAAGTGCCATTGCCTCAATTAAGCTCACCGGATGATTATCAAAATTAGTGGTATTTATAAATATATCATATTCGGAGGATAGCTCTGTCCATTCTTCTAAACTTAATCGTCCGGTAATTTTAAGATGAGAAGTTACGTTTAGCTCCGTGGCCAAACTTTTTACCATTGCCAAACTGCCATCTTTATCTGGCCCTACCATACATAAATGAGCATCAATATTAGCATCCATCAAGCATTTCAAAACCGTTACGGCCATGCCCGGATTATATACTTCATGCATAGAACGCACCCACAAAATTTTTGCTTCTGCTTTTGTTCTATGTTTAAAAGAATAGGTATCGATGGCAATAAAATTAGGAATATAAACCGCATCATATCCTTCCTTTTTAAATGCCTCTTCCAAGTAATAAGATGGAGAAGCATTTTTTGCCGAATAATTAAATAAGGATTTGCAAAGGCCGGGATTTTTCTTCAAACGAAAAGGGAGATTCCCTCCATGCAAAACATTTATGTAGGGTATTCGCAATGATCTGCAAAAAGCCGCTACCAAGTATGCAAAGTAAAATGCTGAAGTTGAAAAAACATCAATAATTACAACATCAACATATTTTCTGTTTTTATAACAAGCCCAAAGCATATCGAAAAGACGAAGAAATTTATTTTTCTTGTCTGATGTTTTAATGACGGTATAATGCTCTGCTAAACGAGGTGTCAGGTAAATATTAAAATTAGGATTCATTCCATGTCGTGCAAGGAAATTTCCTACATATAAAATATTTATTTTTTCTTTCATTGATAAATGCCTAAAGGGCTATGTTTATTTTACCACTTCTCTAATGAGCATAAATGCTTCCGCAGCATGCACGCCAATTACACTTCCCCATCGTTGTGCGGCAATTTTAATTCCTTCATAAGAACGAGGATGAGGAAATGCACGCATTTCTTGTTCATAAAGCTTTAGGGCTTCAATTTTTTTATCTAAGAATTGAGAGATATCTACAATTACATTTGGCATGAAATAAGCTTCCCCGGATGGAACACCCCATTCAGTAGATGAAAATGTTTCATAACATAATAATTTAGTCGGATAATCTTGTCCTACCGAACGAAAAGAAGTCATACAAGCACTAAAGGTAACTTGATGATCGGTATTAACATCTCCCTTATGATGACAATAAACAATATTGGGTTTTATTTCAGAAGCTACTTTTTCAATAGCATGTACCAATTCAATATGCGGAACAATATCCAAACGCTGATCAAAAAAGGGTGCAAAATACAAATCAAAGCCTAATAATTGTGCTGCTTTTTCTGAACTTTCCACGCGTGCTACTACCTCAGGAGAATGTTCTCCTGCTCTGGAAGGATCTCTAAACCTTGAGGTATGTCCATCCGTTAATAATAGGACAGAAACTTTATCCCCCATCGCTATATGCCTGATGATCGTACCTCCAAGGCCTAATAATTCATCATCCGGATGAGCTCCTACAACTAATACATTCATAATATTTTATAATTATTTATAACTATTCATTTGAAAATAGAGCACCAATTTCAATGTTTGCCGTATTTATAAATTCAAGTGCAGATTGTTCTTCCTCACCTTCCAATTGTACTTTTGAAATTAAAATAGCGGTATCGCCACAACCTACTATAATACCGGTTTCATAAATTGCTTGGTCATGAATTTTTCCAGGCAGCGGCTCAAATCCTAATTCATAAGCGCCCAGTAAATGCGATTCCCAAATCAATAATTTTTTCCCATTAATAAAAGTAAAGGCACCGGGATAAGGATGGGTAACCCCTCTTATCAAATTATGTATTTCTAATGCAGGAGCTGACCAATTGATTAATCCGTCCTTTGGTCTGCGTTTCGGCCAATGATCGGCTAAAGCTTCATCTTGTTTAATTTTTGGAGCTGTTCCTTCCAATATTGCAGGCAAATACTCCATCACCAAATCTATTCCTGCCCGGGTAGCCTTGTCATATACCGTCTGCGCAGTATCATCTAAAGTAATATAAAAATGCTTTTGCGCAATAATATCCCCATTATCCACTCCGGGTGTAAAATAAAATAAGGTATTGCCACTCCTTCCTAAACTTTTAATAATAGCCCAAGGCACCGGAGCACGGCCTCTGTGGCGAGGCAATAAGGTTGTATGCAATCCAATGCTTCCTAAAGGCGGCAAGGCTAATACATCATCTCCTACCAATTGTGACCAGCCCATAACCATAATCAGATCCGGGTTTAAAGATTTAATTAATTCGTAAGCCTCGGGGGTACGAATATGCTTAATTTTATAAAATGGAATATTAAATTTTTCAGCCAAACCATCAAAACTTCGGAAGCCTGAAATCTTGGAAGTATCTTCTTCATCAATAGTAATAATGGCAGCCACATGTTTTTTATAATTTTCATTACTTAAAACTTCATTAAAGACCATCCAACCTTCCTCAACCGCACCAATCATTAAAATATTCATATACTAATTATAAAATTATTGATATCGGATTACATTACATTCCCACGGTTGGTTATTAATGCCCATGGGGTTTTAAGCATAATTAATAAATCACTAAAAAATGTGGCCCGCCTTTGATAAGCAATTTCCATTCTTATTTTAGGAACAATATCCAAAGCCGCTCGGCCATTGATTTGTGACATTCCGGTAATGCCCGGTTTATATTTTAAAACTTCCTTTAATTCTTCATCATAGGTATCCGTTATTTGAGGTACCTCCGGACGAGGACCTACTAAACTCATTTCACCTTTTAGTACATTAATTATCTGAGGCAATTCATCTAAGCTTGATCTGCGTAAAAATGCTCCAACTTTTGTAATTCGAGGATCCGCCTTTTGTGTAAGCACCGGACCTACCTTAGATGCATTTTGAACCATCGTCCTCAACTTAAATATTTTGAAAAGCTTTCCATTGACACCTGAACGGTTTTGCAAGAAAAAAATAGGGCCCTTGCTTTCCAATTTTATGGCGATAGCACATAAAATCATAATTGGGAAAATGATAATTGCTGCAATTATTCCCAAAATAATATCCGTAAGTCTTTTGATCACGATTAAAAGATTATTTACTGGTAGGTATAGTTGTATTCAGTTTTGGTTTTTTATTTAAACCTAATAAAAAACCACTTCCGTAAGCAATATGTACTGCCAGATAAATAACAATACAATAAATTTTCTCCATCCATCCGCCATCGCATCTAGATGCGAATAGCATAGATAATAATAGATAAAGCGCCAATGGCATGAGCCATAACGGGAATAAAATAGCTAAAGGCAATGAAAGCACATATAAGGTAAAAAATGCAGGAATAAAATGTCGAAGTTTTGCCTCGGAGCCTACCTTTTTTAAAACAAGCGGTTTATACAAACCATATTGATAATATTGTTTAAACAAACCCTTCAATGTGTTTCTTGGATAATACCATAATTTAATTGCAGGATTTAGATACAAAGTCTTTCCAAAACTTTTGGCCCTATATCCAAATTCATCATCTTGGTTACGCATCAATTGTACATCAAAATACCCTACGGTATCGAATAAATCTTTACGCCAAGAACCAAAGGTAACCGTATCCGTATATCCCTCATATTGGTCATCATGCACCTTACTGTCACCCACTCCCATTTTAGTGGAAATACAATACCCAACTGCTCTTTGAAATGCAGTTTTAAAAGTAGTTCGCGTAGGCCCGCCGACAATATCTGCTCCGGTTTTTTCAAAGGTTTTCAAAACCTGAACAAAATAATCATCAGCATAACTGGTATGCGCATCCAATCTAATTATATAAGAGCCTTTGGCGGCATGAATTGCTTTGTTTAAAGCAAATGAAACATATTTATCGGGATTATGTAAAAGTATTATTTGAGGATATTTTTGAGCATATTCCTCAATAATAGCTACTGTTTTATCTTTAGAACCACCATCAACAAGAATTAATTCTTTTTCTACCGGAGGTGCAGCAAGGAAAAATTCCATTAAATGAATAATGTAATGTTCCTCGTTATAAACTGGACAAATAACTGAAATCATTCTTTAATAAAGGATTGAATAATTTGTGGTTTCCCTGATGGTGTAGAAGGAATAAAATCTACTACCTTAAAATTAATACCGAAGGGCTCTTGCAAGGCATCATGAATTATTTTTTCTACCTTTCGGTAAACGGCTTCTGAAAAGCCTTGATCGGGAATTACTTCAATTTCAATTTCATTCAAATTACGTTGAATAACTCTAAATTGTTTTACCTCCGGTATATGTTCAAATATTCCGGTAAATGAATGAACTACCATATATTTTCCGGATGCAGTGCGAATAATATCGGTATCCCGACCAATAATTTTATCAATTAAAGGAAAACCCAATTCATATGAATCATTGGGAGTCCGTTCTCCTTGCACAGCAAGATCACCTAAATAATATCTGATTAAAGGCATGGCAAAGGCATCCAAACGGGTAACGACTACATAGCCTAATTCACCGGGTTTAACTTCATTACCATCCTTATCTAATAATTCAATATACACATGGGGCGACATGGTATAATAGGAGTTATGGTCCATTTGTGCTGCCATCATTAAGCCTTCCGTGCAACCATAAGAATCATATACTTTAGTTTCAAAGACCTCTTCAATCAATTTACGATAATGAGGAAATAATTTATCGCCCCAACTAAACACTGATTTGAATTTAACCCCTTTAATATTGTTTCTTTTTGCAACTTGTGCAAAGACATATAATGATGAAGCATAACCTGCAAAATGATCTTTAGGTTTTTTTTGCAAACCATAAAGTTTATTTTTCATTTGCTCTTCACTGATGCCAAAGGCAGCTACATAATCCGTACAAAGAATTTTATCCTTCATACTTTTCACAAAGCCACGATTAGGATTAATACCTGTTTGCATGATGGTATTCCCAAACTTATATCCTGCCCATTCCCACCACAAAGTTTGTATGGCTTGACTGGCAGAATGCTCCTCTTTGGTAAGATAAACTTCACCATGAATACCGGACGAACCGCTACTTCTTTCAATCACCATTTTGGAGCGATCACCGAATATAATATTGTTAATATTTTCCTTAATCGTACTCTTATAAAGAAGCGGAAACTTCTTTAACCATACGTATGGATTTTCATCCGAGGGAATATTTAAATGGCTATAATAGGGAACATTTTTAGAGCAATGTTCCAATACCTTTTGAAGATTGGATTTTTGTAAATCTTTTAATTGTGATTCAGAAAGTTTTTGAATTTTTCTCCACTTCTTTAGACCTTTAATGTAATAAGTCCCAAGAGCAAAATCGCCCAAGGGTAAAATTACATTTTCTAAAATAAAATTATAAATCATCAATAAAAAGAACTAAATATTTATAAATATTAAATTATACTTCTTCAGCTTCTTCTATGGCCTTTTCCTCAGTATTTCGCGCCAATGGATTATCATCCACTAAATTTAAAAACCCGATAGCATAGGAAAAAACCGTTATCGATAATCGGGTGGCAGAGTGTACTGATGTTGCCAAACTGAATACCGTAAAACAAAATAGCAGTGCCTTCTGCTCCGGCGTTCGACAAGTTCTGTAAAATACGACAGGCATAAATATGGTGAGGAGCAAAGCTGCAATTCCATACAGTCCGTGTTCTGCTATTAAACGAGTAAATTCTGTATGAGCAGCAATCTTAAATCCAATATATTTTTCACGGAAATCTTTTGCCATTCCGGGACCTACGCCTAAAATTGGATAGCTGGCAAAGATTTTCAAATCTGCAGTTGCAATAAACTCACGACCGGATAAGTCAGTATTGATTACTGAATTATCAACTCCTTCCTGGGCAAAATTTTGCGCAGAACGCTTTTTTAAGGATTTTTGATACCGATCTCCTAATGCATTATTTGTTAAAGCGTCCAAATAAACCCATAAAATAGAACCAATAAATATAGATAAAACAAGTAATTGAATGACTCGGAAAAACTGCCTTATATTGCCTGAAGTAGTCGTATAAATATATATGGTCATAAACATGACGAGAATTGGGGTAACCACCCCACCGCGGGCAAAAGTCAATACCGCATAACTTATTAACACGAATCCAATGGCACGGTCGATCAGGGGATTACTAGTTATTTTTTCTTTGATCAGCCAAGCAAATGCCACCAACATAAATCCGAAACCTAAGGCAGTTGATACTTGGTCCGGACCAAATCCACCGCTGGTATCCTTATTGGAAGATAAGTTAAATCCAATTTTTGAAAAATCCGGCAACCTCAGGATAATGATAATTACTGCTGATACACTGGCCATCAAAACCAGAAAAAAAGCATTCATTAATTGAGATTTGGTCATTTTTCTATTGTAAGTATAAATGGTACCCATCGCCATAGCTATAGGTCCGGATAAATTAAAAGATAAACATTCCCTAATTTTATCTATACTTCCCGTCATCATGATAATGGAAGGCAAAAGCAAAATAAAATATGTGAGTGGCATCCACCATATTTTATGATATCTTCGCTCGGCAATCATTCCAAAAATTGCAAAGAATACAATACTATACTTGCTAAACTCAGAAAAGATAAATGCATTTGAAATACGGAATACAATATCTAATCCCATAATATACATACATGCATAAAAAGCCCAATTATCACTATTTCTATATCTAATTATTCTATCAATAGAATAAAAGAAAAACAAAATACCCCATAGCGAACTTACTACAAAGGAATAGGAAGCAGCTACTCCTAATGCCACGTGAAGTCCTAATAAAAGTATTTTTTGAAAGTTAGTTAATTTCATTTTAAATTATGGCCTTATATATAGTATTCATTTTTTCCGACAAGGCTTGTAATGAATAATTATTGTCAATAAAATTTCTTGCCGCATTTCCAATTCTTATTCTTAAAGATTCATCTAACATCAACTTTTGAATAGTTCTAACAAAACCTTGCTCATCATCGGGTTCTAAAATATAACCATTTACTTCATTGACAATGATACTTGGTAAATTTCCTACAGCACTAACAACTACGGGTAAGCCGCTTGCCATGGCTTCCAATACCACATTGGGGGTGCCTTCAAAATCTGAAGTCAAGATAAATATATCTGCGTCCTTATACAATATGGAGGTATCAGAAACATTGCCGGTGAATATAACTTTACAATCACCCTTACTAAATTCTTCGGATTGCTTGATTAAAGTATTTTTAAGGGTACCATCTCCAACCAGCGTTAAATCAAAAGAAGGATTTTTTATTTGTGATAAAATATTAAATAATCTATCGAATCTCTTTTGCTTTTCCAATCTACCTATTGCCAGTAATTTAATTTTATGCGGACCTTTATTTTCCTTTTTAGGAATAAAAACATTTGTATCCACTACATTTTGCAGATAAAATACTTTATTCTTATTAAACCCTTCCTGTAAAGCCGATTGGTAGGCACCTAAAGAATTTGCTATCATATATTGGGGACCATGCAAGCCAAGCCAAGCCATTAATTTTCCATGGACCGCCATTTCTTTGTACAAGTCGTTTCTTAGTCCGCCAATGGTTTTGGCCTTAGGAAATAAAAATTTAATAATACTCAAATATACATTTACATAAAAATGCATGGATTGTATAATTTGAGGTTTTATTTTTTTAATTAACCGAATACTGGCAAATAATTTCACAGGTACAGAGCCCTGAACATAATACATTTCCACGCCTAAATTTTGGATAGGAAGATGCCAATATTCATTTTTTGTAAAACATATAAACTGAACTTCTTTACCTGCAGCCTTTAGTGTTTTGCACATATAGTATAATTGCCTTTCGGCTCCCCCTTGCCCGAGCGTTCCAACCATAAAACAAATCTTTTTAAAATCAGTCATTTGTTCTCGTTGGTACCTTCCAGGAATCTTCCAAATAAGATTTAATGGTTTTACTCCAATTTTCAAGGGTATATATTTTCGAAACTTCTTGCGCCTTTATTTGCATTGCATTTAAAGAAGAATTATTTTCCAAAGCCCATTTCACCGCCGCTGCCAAAGCTTCCGGAGTTGCCTCCTCTAGTAAGATCCCGGCCCCATCTTTCAATAGTTCAGGAATGACGGACACCTTTGATCCAATAACGACCAATCCGGCAGCCATCGCTTCCAATAAGGCCTTAGGAAATCCTTCTGAGGCCCGAGTTGGAAAAGTAAATATATGCGCTTGTTTTAATAAGGCAAGTACTTTTTCATGATCCGCTTTATTGTGAAAAGTAACATGGTTATTAAGTCCTAAACTTTGAGTTTTGGAAACCAAATAATCATAATAATTTCCTTCCCCTACGATATCAAAATGTATTTCCGGATAATCATTTTTTAAAATACTTAAAGCATCTAAAACGGTTTCAGTGCCTTTTTCTTTTATCTGACGGCAAACAATAATTAATCTTGGTTTTTGGGGATCAATAATTGGTCTGGATGCATTAAGTGCCTTAACTTCTGCATTAACCAAGGTAGTTGAAAATATCCATTTAATATTTGGATTTTTGGCAGAAGGCGCCTCGTCACTTCCTCCGGTAGTCATGAAAACATTTCTACCACCGGCATTTTTTTCCATAAAATTTTTCCAGAATACTTCGGCTCGTGTTACTTGAACGTACCAATTGCCGCAATGGCGGACAAACAATTTTTTTCTCATCCAATGCGCCATAACCATGGCAATAGTTCCCATATCTGTTGGAACAGGCACATGAACGGCATCGGCTTTACGGATTAAATTAAAAATTGTAAAAATATTTTTTAATAGCCAAAAAGGAAATAATACTTTCCTTTTAAAATTCTCCGCCATGATCGGAGCCACCGGATATATTTTTAAATGATGTCCGAAAAAAGCAACTTCACCTCTAGCTTTTGACACTTTATTTTCCGGTACAACGACTGTAGTTTCATCGAATATCTCAGACAAACCTGCCATGTGAAATGCAAATCCACCATCAGTTGCATAGCCGGTATAGCTTTTATCGGATTTCCAAACAGCTTTATGTGAAAATACCACTAATTTCATTTGCTTTCCAATTTAACATTCCCCAACCAACAATACCATAATCCATTGAACCTACCAATAAGTTCATCTAAATATTTACTTTGTCTATACCGAACCCATCCATAAAAAATTCTGAATAGTTCAAATAATTGATATCTGAAAAATCGAAATTTCTGTATAAAATTTAATGGTCCTACTATTGATTTAAAAACATAGTAGTAGTTAACTACCGCCTTAAAACCAATTTTTTTTCTATTTTCTCTACCACCCGGTGATACCAGTTCATGACATTTTGCATCTCCGTTTTGCAATAGCTTCCACTTTTTACCTGCTCTTAAGGCGAAATGTGCATCTTCAAGCATGCCATAATCTCTGAAAAACATATCAAATCGCAAACCACTGTCCGTAACTTCCTTCCTATATACGGTACATGCAGAAGTCATAAAATCCACTTTGCGTGTTCCTGAAAAAGGAGGATGCATATTGGTATTAATAGGATATCCGGTTTTAAAATCATAAGTACCCGGTTGATAAGTTGAGAGCAAGCCTAAACGCTTATACCAAATCCATCTTTTACGTTCACCTAATTTAAAATGTAAATTATCCTTATATCCCGTAATGCCTCCAATCTCTTTTTTTAAATCATTTTTAAAAACACTAACTATATTTTCAAAAAAATCAGGGAATAATCGAACATCATCATCTACAAATGCAATTAATTCTCCTTCCGCTCTATCAATGCCATAATTTCTTTGAATGGCTGTTCCGCCTGAATGTCGAAAATAACGTACCCTAAAAGGGAAATTATTAATAATCGGTAAAACTACTGCTTCAGTTCTTCTTTCATCATCAGCAGCACCATCCACTAATATTAATTCAAAAGGCAAATAATTTTGTTCCTTCAAAGTGTCCAATAAGCCCAAAACTTCATTAGGACGTTTTAAGGTTGGAGTAACTACGGATATTTTATAATTTGAATCCATTCTCGAATGCCAATAATAATAAATTTATAA
>CAIKRV010000084.1 GCA_903829945.1 uncultured bacterium
AATTGTAATATTTGAAGCCTTTTTATAAATAAAGCGATGAATTTAGACTAAAATTCATCATTTTTTCCTACCTTGCAGGTCATTCTACAACAAATAAAAACTGGGGATACAATAAATGGGTAAGGATATAAAGGTTCTTATTGTTGAAGACGAAAAGGCAATTGCGTTTGATTTAAAATTTATTATAGAAAGCCTAAATTTCACAGTATGCGGCATTGCTGGAAATTATGAAGATGCTATTCGTCAAGCTATTTCTTCAGAGCCCGATTTGGCTTTGGTGGATATTCATTTAAAAGGTAAAAAGAGCGGTATTGAAGCTGCTAAAACATTCAGAGAAAACTTTGATTTGCCGGTCATTTTCCTAACTTCCTCGACGGATGCCGATACTCTTAATCAAGCAATTGAAACAGAACCTTTTGCATACTTAGTAAAACCTGTTAGAAAAGAAGATTTATTTATGAATATCGGATTGGCCATGGCCAATCATGAAAAATCAAGAAAACTTCGTTCACAGTTGGAAAACATTTCTTCAGCTATGGATACTCTTGATACTCCATTATTTATAATTGGAGCAGATAAAAAAATAAATTACATTAATAAATGTGCGGAGCAATTATCAGGCTATAGTAATTTAGATTTAAAAGGCAAAAATACAGATGAGCTCATCAAATTACCGGGTGGAAATAGTCTTGATGCCATTTTTAAAGAAGAAACGAGTGCCTTGATGAGCTTTCCGGAGCATACTTTATTAAAATCCAAAAATCATGGAGATTTAAAAATTAAAGGAAATATTTCTACCTTCACTGATCAGGAAGGAAACTCCTCAGGATATTTACTGACCTTAGAAAAACAGAATATCACGAATCCCAAAAATGCACTACAACAGGATAAAGATGCCACATTTTTGTCGGATGAATATTTCTTTATTAAGGATAAAGGACAAATGTATCGCGTAAATCTTAGTGACATTAATTATATTGAAGCACTGGGAGATTATATTATCGTACATACCGATAATAAGAGGTTTACGACTTTAATGACCATGAAAAAATTGGAACAAACCCTGCCTTCCGATAAGTTTGCCAGAGTGCATCGCTCCTTTATTATTGCAGTTGATAAAATCAAAATCATCAATAGCAATGATATGGATGTTTATATTAAAGAAAAAAGGATTCCCATTGGTGAAACCTATAAGCAAGAATTGCTCAGAAAAATAAAGGTATTATAAGGTTTTACAGATGCCGTCAATAATATCCATTAATTTGGTGACAGAATTTTTTAAGTCATTAATCATTTCTTTCATGTCATTAATTTCAACTTGATAGTCCATCATTTCTACTACGGCCATAAAACTTTTTACATTGACTAAGGCAGAACGCAATGAATGCGTAGGATCAGCATCAGTGGCCAAAAAATGTAAAAAACCTTGCGCTTTTTTTAATTTTAAGTTTAAGGTTTCAATTTCTTGCTTGAGTATTTCGATTTCCTGATCTTTAGATAATGGCTCCATAATGTTTTAAGCAATTATACACAGTCCAATGGTAATAATAATGATCATTACCAAGTACATCAAGGCATCAATGCGTATGTAATCCTTATTTTTCCCGTATAATTGCTTTAACTTTTGAATCATAACTAACCTCTTATTTTATCAAGTATTTGGTTAATTTTCGCTGCTTCTTCCGTTGAAATAAGTTGAAATAATTCATTATTGGCATTATCCATATCTATTTCTTCAAGCAGCTTTTGCCCATTGGCATTAATAAAAACATCCACTTGCCTGCGATCCGTTAAAGATTCTTTTCTGATCACTAAATCTTTTTCAATTAACTTATCTACAATGCGTGATGCATTAGAATTTTTATCAAGCATACGATCTATAATCATATTAACGCTTGCCGGGTTGGGGTATTGTCCTCGCAATATTCTTAGGACATTGTATTGTTCAGAAGAAATACCATGCGGACGTAAAACATGTTGAGTTTTTAGTTTCATCCAGCTGGCGGTGTAAATAATATTCACCGCCAGCTTATGAAATTCATTTCTAAATTGTTTTTGATTTATTTCTTCTTCCAGTCTCATATTGACTATTTTTCCGGATAAAGTGTAAATTCATCATAATTAGCATCATTGAAATATTTATTGGCTAAAGCCTTAATTGTTTCAGGCGTAATGCTATCTACTATTTTATTGTATTCCAAAAGATCCTTAATATTATCTCCATTGGAATAATATAGATTTAAAGCGCTGATCCAAAAATTATTAGTTCTTAAATTAGTTTCAAATTCTCTACGCATGGTTTCTTTAACCTTTTCAAGATTTTTAGCAGAAGGGCCTTCTTTTTTCAAAGTAGTAATTTGTTCTTTTGCTGTAGCAATAAGCATATCCACATTATTTGGCGCACAACCAAAACGAATACTAATAGTGTATTTTGAAGTCGGATAATGAGTAGGCATAAATCCTGCACCAACGCCATAAACACCACTCTTATCTTCACGCATGGTTTCGCGCATCATAATATTTAAAATACTCATGGTGGCCCTGGCTTCCGTGCGGTTTTTAAAACTCCAATCAAAAGAGCCGTTATAATTCATACGCACGCTACTTTTCGGTTCTACACCTTTTTTAACGCTACGTTTAATAACGCCGTTTGGAGTATTAATATGATTATCTTTCCATGTTTCATGATTACCGGCAGGCAAACTGGCAATATAAGTTTCAACTAAACCGGTAAACTTAGCTTCATCAATATTACCAACAAAGAAGAAAAGGAAATTGCCAGGATTTGCAAATCGCTCTTTGTATAAACGATAAGCATCATCAAAATTTAATTCATTTAATAATGCTTTTGAAAATGGACGCATACGGAAATGCCCTTGTGACATTACTTTTTGAATGGTATCAGAAAATACGCCTTCAGGCGTTAAAGTATTATTTTCAACAAAAGTTACCATTTGTGTTTTAAATGCATCAAATCCATTTTGATCTTTCCTTGGTGCGGTAAAATATAAATTCAGCATTTGAAACATGGTTTCCATATCCTGAGGTGCAGCTTCACCACTAAATCCTTCAGATAATTCTGAAATAGAAGGAGAAACATTAGCAATTTTTCCGGTAAGCATTTTTTGCAAAGTGTTATTATCAAATTGTGCTATACCGGAATTATTAATAATTTCAGCAGAAAGACTGGCAGAAATAAAATCCTTATCTGCTACCAATGAAGTTCCACCCGGTGAATAAGCAGAAAATACCACCTGATCATTTTTATAATCGGTTTTTTTGTAAATTACTTTTGAACCATTAGAAAGGATAAGCTCTGTAATGCCTAATTCAGGAATTGTTTTAGTCCCAGTTATTTTACCCGGTGCAGGCTTAGCAGCCATTAAAGGAATATCAGTATTTACATCCTTATAAGCTACAACATCTTTTGATTGAACTTCCCTTAATATTTCTCTAACTTTAGCTTCGGTAGGTACCACTACACCTTCTTTATCCGGTGCAGTAATAATTATTGTATTGTTTCCGTTTTTAATCCAATCAGTAGCCAAGGCATTTACTTCAGCTAAAGTAATTTCAGGAATAAATCTTTTATGCATTTCAAATTCTGCAGCAATACCCGGCATGGTTTCATCCGTTAAAAAATGACGAACACATTCAGCGGCTAACTCTTTTGATTCAGTTTTATCTCTTTCGTTATAGGAACTTTCGAACTGACGAAGAACTTCTTTCTTGATTCTATCCAATTCCGATTGAGTAAAGCCATATTTGCGCACCTTTTCATTTTCTTCCAATAATCCTTTTAAGCAAGCTTCAATGCCGGCAGGACCTGCCAAACCGAATACACTATATGCTGCTTTATCTCTATAAAATGGACTGATACCAGCTTGTGCAAAAACAAATGGTGCATTTGCAGATTGGGTTAATTCTTTTAATCGGGCAGAAATAAGTTCGCTGAAAATTTGACGAACGATGGATTCGCGGTAATCTTTAACGGTACCTTCACCTGTTTTAGCATGCTTATAGGTTAAAGAAACCATATTGTAGGGCATTTCCTTATCAGTAGCAATGGCTACTTTGGTGTCTTTAAAATCAGGTAAACCATATGCAGGTCTTGCTTTTTCATTGGAAGGCACCGGAATGGCAGAGAATTGTTTTTTCACCATAGCTTCCATTTTATCCAAATCTACATCCCCAACAATGATGATGGCTTGTAAATCCGGACGATACCAATCTTTGTAAAATGACTTAGCGGCATCATATTTAAAGCTTTCCAATATTTCTTTCTTCCCGATAGGAAGGCGATCCGCATAGCGTGATTGATATAATTCTATAGGCAAAGTCTTTTTACCTAATCTGTCAAAAGCTCCTTTGCCGAGTCTCCATTCTTCAATGACAACACCTCTTTCTTTGTCAATTTCAGTATTTTCAAAACTAACATTATGGGCCCAGTCTTCTAATATTTGTAATCCTTTAGTGATAAATTCAGGCTTATCTGTTGGAACTTGAAGCATATATACCGTTTCATCAAAGCTGGTATAAGCATTGAGGTCAGCACCAAATTTCATTCCAATAGATTCCAAGTAATCAACTACTTCGCTCTTTTTGAAATTTTTAGTTCCGTTAAAGGCCATATGTTCACAAAAGTGAGCTAAACCTTGTTGATCATCATTTTCAAGGACAGACCCGGCATTAACGGCAAGTCTCATTTCGGCTCTTTTGAGCGGTTCTGCATTTTTACGAATGAAATACTTCATTCCATTTTTTAAAACACCTGTTCTAATACTGTCATAAACAGGTATTTTATCGCTTAGTTTTGCAGTGTTTGGGTTCCATTTAGTTTTCTGAGCAAAAATGCTGCTGATGCTTAATAAAGCAAAAACTGAACAGAACAACCATTTACGTAGTTGATTTGATAATATCATAAATTAATAAGTTTTCTGAAATTTTATGCAAGTTTACGTATTTTCTAAAATAAAGGCGAATATTTAGGCCCTTCGGGTTCAATTTATATCGAATATAAAATAATGTTCAACTAATAAATATGTCTTTAAATATTTATACGTTTGAGTGTCAACTTTAACCATATTTCTTTTTATTGGAAATGAAATTTATGAAATAAAAATAATGCTGTAAGAGTATTTATGTATTTTATATGCTTATAATCAATCAATTGAAAGCTTAAAATCTAAAACAAACATATTTACCTCAAAAGGAATAAATTTGCAGTTAAAATAACCAAAACTGCTATGCCAATACTTTCTCTATTAAAGCGTTTCCACATTGTTTTGCTTTTACTTTTACCTGTTTTCAGTTACGCACAAACAGCTGATGAATTTATAAACCGAGGCATTATAAAGTATGGACAAGAAGACTATCAAGGTGCTTTGATAGAATTTGACCATGCCATACAGAAAAACCCTACGCTTGTGCGTGGATACATCAATAGAGGATTGACCAAATATCAATTAAATGATTTTAAAGGTGCAGTTGCAGACTGCGATCGAGCCATACGTCTAAGCACTTATTTTGCAGATGCCTATCAAATCAGAGGCAATGCTAAATTAAAATTGTTTGATTTTATCGGCGCCATAGAAGATTATACTAAAACAATAGACATCAACCCTTTGGGGGAGGAGCCATTTTATATGCGGGCCAAAGCCTATTCTTATATGGGGCTATATGATAGTAGTATCAAGGATTTTACTAAAGCTATAGATATTAATCCAAATTTATCCGGCTTGTATTATTATCGAGGTGATGCGGAATATAAATTAAAGAAATTTAAAGATGCTATTGCCGACTTTAATAAGACCGGAGAAATGACACCCAAGGACCCGGATGTTTTTATATCTTTAGGAAATATTTGGGATGATTCAGGAAAAACCAGTCTTGCCTTAGAAAATTATGCCAAAGCTATACAATTGGATTCTACTAATTCCAGTGCATATTATAATAGAGGCTTATTGCATACACGAAAAAAAGAAAACGAGGAAGCCATTAAAGATTTTGACAAGGCCATCAAAAATGACCCTGAATATATTGATGCTTTAAATGAATGTGGCAATGCACTATTTAACATAAAAAAATACAAGGAGGCTATCCCCTATTACTCTAAAATAATTTCCTTAAATCCCAATGCTGACTATGCCTATCGTAATAGAGGAAATACTTACTATTATTTGAAAGATTATGATCAGGCAATTATTGATTGCAACAAAGCATTATCCATCAACCCACAGTTTTTAGATGCCTTAAATGACAGAGGAAATGCACGGTACCAACAAAAGAAATATAAAAAAGCATTGAAGGATTTTAATAAAGCGATAAGCATTGATCCAAATTTTAAATATGCTTATTTTAATAAAGGGAATACTGAAAAATTGATGCATGATACCGATAAGGCCTTGGCAGATTATTCCAAGGCGATCGCCTGTGATTCCACTTACAAATTTGCTTATAACGGGCGCGGTGATTTATTAGATGATTTAAGACAATACGATAAAGCCATTGCCGATTTCAACAAAGCATTAAGTATAGATTCCGTATATTTAGATGCTTTAAATAATAGAGGAATTACGAGAAGAAAACTTAAAGATTATACCGGATCCATTGCCGATTATAATAAAGTTATATCGCTTGATTCTACCTATACGTATGCCTATAACAATAAAGGATATGCCTACAAAGAGCAAGGCAAGTATGAAGAAGCTTTGCAATGTTATAATTTAGCATTAAAGTTTGATCCAAAGTATGCCAATGCACTGAATAATCGTGGATTTGTAAAAGTACAATTTAAAGATTATGAGGGCGCGATGAAAGATTTTAATGCTTCATTGGAAATAAATAATACGAATGAAGATACTTATTATAATCGCGGCAATTTGAAAGAAATTTTAAAAGATATGGACGGGGCGATGAAGGATTGGAAAATGGCTTGCAGCTTAGGTAAAACAGAGGCATGTGCCAAACTTAAGAAAAAATAATGATATAGCTTAAAACGGATCCACATCAATGACCAGGCGGACTTTTCTAAATTCTTTTTGAGAACGAAAATGATGTGCCTCCATTAAAATATGTTTTTTTATTTCTTCGATATTAATACCGGTACGTTCCAGCTTAATTAAAATATTCATCAAATATTGATTTCGGATTCTGCCGATGCTGGGTATTTCCGGCCCCAATACACGAGGGCCTAATTCATCCTTTAGGCGTTGGGCAAAATAATCTGCGGCCACTTTTACCTTTTCTAAATCGGCATCCTTAAATGTGATTTTAATTAATTTGTAAAAGGGAGGATATTTGTAATATAAACGTTCGGAAATTTCTGCTTCGTAGAAGCCTTCATAATTATTTTCCAATAAAAATTTAAATACCGGATGCTCAATGGAAAATGTTTGTATCACTACTTTTCCTCTTACGCCCCTCCTGCCGGCGCGGCCACTTACTTGGCTCATTAATTGATAAGATCTTTCTACGGCTCTAAAATCCGGATAACGCAATAATTGGTCAGCACTGAGGATACCCACTAATCGAACTTTCTCAAAATCCAATCCTTTGGTGACCATTTGCGTACCTACCAGAATCTGTGCATCACCATCTTCCAAAGCTTGGATAATGGCATTGAAGGCATACTTCTTTTGCGTAGTATCCTGGTCCATTCTCAAACTTTTATTGTTCGGGAAAAATATCTGCAATTCATCTTCTATTTTTTCAGTACCAAAGCCGAGCATTTTTAAACTGGGCTGACCGCAAGCCTTGCATTTTTTCGGAATCGATTCTTTATATCCGCAATAGTGACATATAACATGTTTAAAACTTTGATGGTAGGTTAAACTAATATCACAATTTATACAGGTTGGCACCCAACCGCAATTTTGACATTCCAAGAGTGGTGCATAACCCCTCCTGTTTTGAAATAAAATAACCTGTCCGTCGGATGCCAAGGTATTTTGCATTTGTGTAAATAGCAAAGAACTTAAATGACTTTTCGCTGTCTTTTTACGATGCTCTTCCCGCATATCTGCCAATAACATTTCGGGCAATTGAATATTTCCGAATCTGCTTTGCAATTTTACGAGGCCGTATTTATTTCGCAAGGCATTGAAATAACTTTCAAACGATGGCGTGGCCGTGCCTAATATTGTTTTACCACCGTGTAGCGTACTTAAATAAATGCCGGCATCACGCGCATGGAAGCGAGGAGCAGCATCAAATTGCTTATACGTACTTTCATGTTCTTCATCTATAATTAGTAGTCCTAATTCTTTAAATGGCAAAAACAATGCAGAACGAACTCCCAGTACTACCTGATAATCCCCTTTCAGTACCTTATTCCAAATTTCTACTTGTTCATTATTATTAAATTTAGAATGATAAATACCAATTTTATTACCAAACTTTTTTCGCAAGCGCTGGACCAATTGAGCAGTTAAAGCAATTTCCGGAACCAGATATAGTGCTTGCTTACCTTCGGAAATACATGAATTAATTAAATCCATATAAACATGTGTTTTTCCGCTTCCGGTGATGCCATGCAATAACACCACATTTTTCTCCAATTGATATTGCTTTATTTCTTCCAGTGCCTTGGCTTGATCTTCATTTAATTGATAATTTTCAAGCACCTCATTTTGATTTTCTTGAATTCGATCCACTTCTTCCTCATAAACTTCAAGAATATCCTTTTTCACCAAGGCATCCAATGCCGCAGCGGCAGCACCACTGGTATTGAGTAATTTCTTTTTACTGACAAAAGAACCTTGTTTATAAAGCCATAAGTAAGTCAATATTATATCTGCTTGCTTGGGGGCTGCTTCCAATTTTTCTAAAAGTTGTTTCTTTTCTTCAGCATCCTCAATATTAAAATTATGTTTTACATAATTTTCCTTTTTAGGCCTGTAAGCATCCAATAATTCATCTTGCAATACAATATACCCTTTTTCATAAAGAGACTTAATAAAAACTAAAACCGATTTTTCTTGTAAAAGCTCACTGATTTCAGCAATGCTCAGTACTTTAGTACTATCCAAAGCTTCAAGAATTAAATATTCTTCATCTGAAATTTTATCATGGTCAATTTCAGTATCGGGATGACGCAGGATTTTAGTTTCGCTTTCCATTTTTAAGTGCGCAGGAAAGGCAGCGGCCATGACTTCACCGATGGAACTGCAATAGTATTTTGCAATCCAATCCCAGAATGTAATTTGCCATTCGTGAATCACAGGATTTTGATCCAATAAGCCAATAATATACTTAGCCTGATAAGCGGCGGGAGGCGTTTCATGCACAGCTCGAATTAAAGCCGTATAAATTTTTTTAGCCCCAAATTGAACTATGACTCTTTTCCCGATGCTTACTTCATGAATTAGTTTTTGTGGAACCCGATAAGTAAAACTTTGATGCAAAGGCAAGGGCAATAGTACTTCTACAAACAGCGCCTGATAGGAACCATCTTCAATTATTTCCTGAAATAATAACTTATTACTCATGCGTCAATTTGGCAGAAATCATATTTCGTCAATTTTATGGAAAGTTTTTTATCTTTGATTAAGAAATAGAGCTTGGTATTACAAGCTTATTTCCTTATAATACATGATATTACTTTTTAAATCCGTAAAAATATGGCATTCCTAAATAAAATACTCTCCTACCTTAATATTTTTAGCAAGGAGAATAAGACTACAAATATAAACCTCAAGTTAATGCATGGCATCAATCGGATATCAATCTTTCTATTCCTGATGGCAATGGTATTAATGTTGGTAAGGTTTTTGAAGCACTAAGGCGGAAATAATTATTAGCGGAATTGTTGAAAATATGTGCAAGGTGCTACCTTAAAACCCTTTAAATATGTATTTATTATTACCTCTCTTAGTCATGTTAGCCTCCTGGGCCGTCAGCTCACGCTTTAAAAGTAAATTTAAATTATATACTGAAACTTTATCTGCTTCCGGACTAAGCGGAAAAGAAATTGCTGAAAAGATGCTCCATGACCATGGTATTTTTGATGTAAATGTGGTAACGGTCGATACCATGCTTGGAGATCATTACAATCCGGTAAATAAAACAGTAAATTTAAGTTCCGAGGTATATTATGGAAGGACCGTGGCAGCTTGCGCCGTGGCAGCGCATGAATGTGGCCATGCGGTACAACATGCCCGCGCTTATGCCTGGCTCAATATAAGAAGCAGTTTGGTGCCCTTTGTAAGCCTTACCGGCAATTATATCTCCTGGATTATATTGGCCGGAATTTTAACCATAGGTATCTTTCCGTACTTATTATTGTTCGGCATTTTATTATTTGCACTGACTACTTTATTCAGTTTTATTACCCTTCCGGTAGAAATGGATGCCAGCAGGCGTGGATTGGCTTGGCTGGAAAGCAGCAGACTTAGCAGCGGTAATGAATTAAATATGGCGAAAGATGCTTTATATTGGGCAGGTATGACCTATGTGGTTGCGGCATTAGGTTCCTTAGCAACTTTAATATATTATATAAATACCTTCTTACGCAGAAGCTAATAAAGAAGTTATAAAAAGACAGCCCGCCAAAATTGACGGGCTGTTTTTTTATTATATTTCAAAGACCTTATTTAATGCCATGCATTCTTCCTAAGAGCCATTTATGAATGGCAAATAAGATAATAGATGCGGCACCGGCCATATACACGAATATCATAAAGAAATCAAACAAATTATTGATGGACTTACCTAAGAACTTAGGCTTGACCGGAGCTAAATTCCACAATTCAATTTTTTGAGAAACTTTCACGCCTTCCAATGTTTTCTGTTCGTCCTTTTTATAGCTGTATAGGTATTTACCATCTTCACTTACATAAGCTTTGGAGAACTTACTATTGAGCGTTCGGATGAGTTTTAAATGATAAACAGAAATACTTCTTTTGGTACCTGTTGGTTCAAAAGAAGTAACCACGCTATCATCACCTTTCTCAGATTTGGTTTTATTTAATTTCGCAGTTTCAATATTTACAAATTTATCGGCGGTCATTTTCCAAACCCCGGCGGTATCAAAACTTCCTTTGGTAATAACATTAGAAGCATCCATACCTGAAAGGTACATTTTTTCCATTTTTACTTCTTCAGGATATAAACCGCCTAAGCTTCCCGCAAATTTATTTGCCGTAGCCGTTGACATAAACCAAACGCCCATTAGTAAAGATGTAAAACGTAGCGGTGATAATTTTACCACCATTGATAATCCAATAGGCGAAAGGCAAAGCTCACCAATGGTATGGATAAGGTATAAACCTACCAACCAAACCATGCTAACTTTAGTCCAAGGTTGAACATCATGTACCCCCCAAGCAATATATAAATAACCCAAGGCGAGGAATGCCAATCCGAAGGATTGTTTTACCGGGGAAGCAGGCTCCATATTTCTTTTACTTAAAGCCGTCCAAACTGCAACCGCTACCGGGGCCAGAATTACGATAAATGCTGCATTAAATATTTGGAACAAGCTGGCAGGCATATTCCAACCAAATATATGTCTATCGGTTTGTTCTTGTGCAAAGAAGGTTAATGATGCCCCGGCTTGCTCAAATGCCGACCAGAAAAATATAACGAAAAATGCAATAACATAAATTACTAAAATACGATCCTTTTCAATTTTAGTCAGTGATCCATCCGTAATAATAATGGTTGGCAATACGATACATGACGAAAAGATGACTGCACCAATGACATCAAAATCGAGCACCATATTAAATAAGAAGTATAAACCAACTAATCCAAGCAAGCCACCGATAATTTTTGCCGGGCTCATGGCACTGGATTTGGTTGCTGCATCCGTACTTTTTGGAGCTGCCGCTTTTTGAGGAGGCATACCCACTGCTTTGCCGTCAGGCGTATGTACATATTTATTTTTAAGCCAAATAAATGCAATTAAACTAATCACCATACCTATACCTGCTGCAAGGAAACCATATTTAAATGCAGTTGGAATCGGATTATCCATGGCATCGTATTTTTCACCTAAGGTACCGCATACCAAAGGAGCGATTAATGCTCCAAGATTAATCCCTTGATAAAAGATAGTAAATGCAGAATCCACACGATGGTCACCATCGCGATAAAGTTGACCAACCATGGTGGAAATATTCGGTTTAAAGAAACCATTTCCTAAAATCAAAAATCCTAAACCGCCGAACATAATTAATTTAGCAGTTGCCGGATCGGTGTACATGGTACCACTGGTAAACATTAAAAATTGTCCCATCGCCATGAGTATGCCACCCACGATAATGGAACGTCTATTGCCCCAGTATTTATCAGAAATAAATCCGCCTAATAATGGAGTTAAGTAAACTAAACCGGTGTAACTACCATAAATTTGGGAAGCAAATGCTTTATCAAATAACAAAGCATTAACCATATAAAGGGTAAAAATGGCCCTCATTCCATAATAGCTGAAACGTTCCCACATTTCAGTAAAATAGAGCAGGTACAATCCTTTTGGATGGCCCTTATCACTGTGTTCTTCACCGTGCATTACCGTTGTTGTTTCTTCTGTCATCTTATAAATTGTTTGTTTTGGATTATAATCAGGGGGCAAATTAACAAAAATACCAATGAGTATCAAAACTTAGTCTAAAAATGCCAAGGTCTAATAATCAAATTATTGATTTTCAATATATTGAATTTAATTATCCGCCTATATTTTGAAAATTAAGTGAGAATATTGACGGTAAAACACAATCCTTGGCTTTAATTTTCACCTAATAAATTGATATTCAATATTTAAATTAATATTCCTATAAGTTTTCTACTATATATTTACTGATGCGATTATATAAATGCAATCTGGTATTCCCCCCACTGATGCCATGGCTTTTATTGGGATAAAATTCAGAATCATACTTTTTATTAAGTCGAATCATTTCATTTATAAACATATAAGAATTTTGTGGGTGCACATTATCATCAAAGGTTCCATGAATGAGTAAGAGCTTACCTTTTAAGCGATCTACATAACTCAACACAGAGCTTTTATCATAATTATCTTTATTATCTATCGGCCTTTGCATATATCGTTCGGTATAAATATTATCATAATACCGCCAATCGGTTACCGGTGCCACGGCTACGGCCAATTTAAAAACATCTGCTCCTTTCGTAATACACATGGAGGACATATATCCGCCAAAACTCCATCCATAAATTCCAATTCGAGCAGCATCCACATAGGATTGGGTAGCCAACCACTGTGCCGCCGCCATTTGGTCATCACTTTCTATTTGCCCTAATTTTTTATAGGTTACTTTTTTAAAGTCCACCCCTCTGCCACCGGTACCTCTATTATCTACCACTACTACGATAATGCCCTGATTGGCTAAATAACGATACCACATTTCTAAACGATCCCATGCATCATTTACCATTTGACTACCCGGTCCGCCATAAATACTAAACATTACCGGATACTTTTTGTCCTTATTAAAATCTGTAGGCTTAATCATGGATGCATTTAAATAAACATCATTACCGATAGGTATTTTTAAAAATTCTCTTTCCGGAAAATGAAAAGATGCCACCTTGTTTTTTAAAGCTGAATTATCTTCTAAAGTTTTTATTCGCTTGCCACTGGTTTCATAAATATGAACATTCAATGGTGTATTATAAGAAGAATTGCTCAACACAAAATAATTGTAATCTGCACTGAATGTTGCACTATTTTGTCCGCTCTGATTTTTAAGTAATGGTTTTAAATCTTTCCCGTCCAGTTTTACGGAATAAATAAATTTAACCAGAGGACTGGGATTTTCTGATTGAAAATAAATAATTCCTTTGCTTTCATCCATCCCTAAAATTGAAGTTACCTCAAATGGTGCAGGAGTTAATTTCTTCATTAATTTACCCTCTTTTGAAAAATGATAAATTTGTGAATAGCCCTCGGATTCGGAAGTCATAACAAAGGAATTATCCTTAAGAAAAAACAAATTATCCGTAATATCAATATAGGTACTACTCTTTTCGGTATAAATTGTAGTTATCACAGGACTTGCTGCATTTCTTTTATCCATGGCAGGCGGAGGAATGACTGCAGGCCAGGTCACCAATAATAATTCCAATTCATTTTGCATCCGATTCAATCGTTGTACTGATAAAATATTATTATCGTTGGTCCATTTTATTCTTGGAATATATTGATCCTTTTCTTCATGCAAGTACAATTTTTCCTGCATGGCTCTATCAATATGATATACCCAAATACTAACTACAGAATTATCTTCCCCGCTTTTAGGATATTTGTATTTATATTGGGTAAAATAAGTACTGTCATATCGAGGTAATTCTACCTCCTTTACCTTGCTTTCATCAAATTTGTAAAATGCAATTTTATCTCCTTTAGGGGACCAGGCAAAAGCTTGGACCACCACCAATTCTTCTTCATAAACCCAGTCAGATTTGCCGTTAATAATATGATTCATTTCTCCATCCATCGTTATCTGCTGAATGGCATCATTACTCAAGTCTTGAATAAATAAATTATTTTTATAAACAAAGGCAATTCTTTTTTCATCCGGGGAAAGCGTTGGATAAAATACTTTTTTACCTTCATTAATTTGATGCATTTTATTATTCTGTAAATCCATTAAATAATATTCCGCTTCACTGGAATGGCGATAAATATGATTGCTATTGGTGCCTAAAAGTACTTTAGTGCAAGTAGGACTAAAATGATATTCTTCCAAATTAAACCCTTTAGGAAACATGTTACCACTGCATTTGAGTAAAGTATCGCTTGCTCCATTTTTAAAGGCATGCTTTACGATGGCATTTATTTTACTTTGCGGATTAAATTCATTGGTGGTATAATATCCGCCTTTAGGATACATTTGCATATCCGGTACGTATTTGGTGGCAAATTCCGAACTGCCGAAAATTCTTTCCAATGTAAGATTATTGTCCTGCGCATGTAGGGATAAACTTACCAGTAATAAAATGCAAAAGAATGTATTTCTCATTTGATTCATTGTCATCTAGACTAAAATTTCACGCAATTTAATATTTTACGGAATACTTTTGCATGAAATATCATAAGTATCTAATATTCTGATTTTTAAATTTTTTACAAATTATAGTATCTTTGCCCTATGCAAGCAAATTATAAGGTTGTTTCTTCTGAAGATATTAATTATTTAAGTGCCATTGTCGGTTCAGATTATTCCTTAACGGATACTGAAAATAAATTAAAATATGGCTCTGATTATACCGGTGATTTTTATTTTGAACCTGCCTTAATTCTTATTCCATCCAATACTGAAGAAATAAGTAAAATTGTAAGCTACTGCTATCGGGAAAGTATTCCTGTTACGGTAAGGGGTGCCGGAACCAGTTTAAGTGCGGCTACCGTTCCGGTATATGGTGGTATTATTATAGCCATGGAGCGCTTTAATAAAATAATTTTACTGGATCAAAGAAATTTGCAAGCTATAGTTGAACCGGGGGTCATCAATGATGTTTTGCAGGCAGCGGCCATTGCGGAAGGGCTATATTATCCGCCTGATCCGGCCTCTAAAGGCTCTTGTTTTTTAGGAGGTAATATTGCACATAGTTCCGGAGGACCCAAGGCGGTAAAATACGGAACCACCAAAGAATATATTTTAAATCTGGAAGTAGTTTTGCCCAATGGCGTCATTTTTCAAACCGGCGCCAATACCTTAAAGAATTCCACGGGATATAATCTCACACAATTAATGATTGGCAGTGAAGGAACACTTGGAATAATTACAAAAATAACGGTAAAACTTATTCCCTATCCTGCGCATCGTTTATTGCTACTGGCCTATTTTGAAAACATTGAACAAGCATGTACCGGTGTGGCATCGATATTTCATCATGGCATTACACCTTCTGCGCTTGAATTTGTAGAAAGAGCGGCATGGGAATATACCATATCTTATACCGGTCTTCACAGAGAAATACCCGAATGGGCACAAGCATTATTAATTATAGAAGTAGATGGCAATTATCTGGAAGGGCTGCAACAGGATTGTGAAAAAATATATGAGGTTTTAGAATCCCATCATTGCAGAGAAGTCCTCTATGCTGAAAGTGATTTTGAGAAAGAACAAATATGGGCTATCCGCAGAAAAGTTGGGGAGGCTATGAAATCCATTTCTGCATTTAGAGAGGAGGACGCTACGGTACCCAGAGCTGAATTACCGCAATTATTAAAACGCGTAAAAGAAATTGGCGAGCAATATAAGTTTCGTTCCTTTTGTTATGGACATGCCGGAGATGGGAATGTACATATTAACATTTTAAGAGAAAACTTAAATGATCGTGAATGGGAAGCCGTTATACATCAAGGAGCCAGAGAGATTTTTGAGGTGTGTAAAGAATTAAATGGTACCATTAGCGGAGAGCATGGCATCGGTTATATTCAAAAAGAATATATGGATATTATTTTTCCGCAAGAGCATTTATTGCTTTTAAAAAATATAAAGCTGGCATTTGATCCAAAATATATTATGAATCCGGGGAAAATATTTTGATTAATTATTAGGTGCTCCGTCACTAATCCACTTACGAATTTTGCCAATATCGCAGCCTGAAAGTGCGGTACCGTATTTTGGCATCCGGGAAAGATTTCCAATTAGGCTACCCATCAATTGTCCGTTATTCACTGCACTCACTACTCCGGCATAGGTATCTAATTGCGTACTTCCGGAAATAACCGATGCATTATGACAACCGGTACAATTGGCGCTTAATAATGGCGCAATGGTCGTAGAATATTTTACATTGATGCTATCGCAAGCGGAATTATCAGTACATTTATTTTGCAAGGCATTTTGCAAAATCCAAGTATAAATGGCTAAACGCTGTGGTGCCGTTAGCGCATTCTTAGGAGGCATTCTTTTCTTAGACTGCGTTAATACCAAATACAATACGCTGGACATAGGTTTCCCGGGACTTGTTAATGCATGAATACCGGCATAGGTCGTTAAATCATGTCCGGAATGATGGGTGATGGCATCATGGCAACCGGTGGTAGCACAACTGGAAACAACAAGAGGAAAGATGGTATTGGCAAAATAGACGGTATCCTTACTGCAAGGGCTTTTAGGAATGGGATGAGAGGTATCAATATTATTCGCACCGGAATCAATTACTTTTGAAACTTGAAGTGCAGGAAAAGGCTCATGTGTACAAGAAATAATCAATACTAATCCGACAAGGCAAAGGCCTTTAAAAACATCTTTCATATTAACAGTTGCTAGCAATAAAGGCTGCAAATTAATGTATATACATTTAAAATTAAGTCAACCTATAAAAATTCACATAAACTTAACACTACTGATATTCAAATAAATAGCTTACAACATAGCAAGTGGATTGATTACCAAATACATGATAAAAATATGTCTCATTTTAGTAATTTTGCCGTATGATTAAAATAGGAGTATTAGGTGCAGGTCACTTAGGAAAGATTCATATCAAATTATTAAAGGAAATTTCCGATTTCCAATTAGTGGGCTTTTATGATGCGGATGATGCAAATGCTGAAAAGGTTGCATTGGAATTTGGAATTCCTGCCTTTGAAAGCATTGATGCACTTTTAGAAGTTGTAGATGCTGTTGATATTGTTACTCCTACTATTTCTCATTTTGATTGTGCTTTAAAAGCCATCCAAGCAGGAAAACATTTTTTTATAGAGAAACCGCTCACCAATACGATTGAAGAGGGAGCAACACTTTTAAAATTAGTGGAAAGCTCCGGATTAAAAGCACAAGTTGGCCATGTAGAAAGGTTTAATCCTGCATTTATTGCAGCCCAACCATTTGGCTTATCCCCCATGTTTGTAGAAGCCCATCGTTTGGCAGAATTTAAACCTCGCGGCACAGATGTATCAGTAGTATTGGATTTAATGATTCATGATATTGATATTTTATTAAGTATGGTTAAGAGTCCTGTTTATCAAGTTAGTGCTTCAGGAGTTGCAGTAATAAGTGATACGATTGATATTGCCAATGCACGCATAGAATTTGAAAACGGATGCGTAGCCAACCTAACGGCAAGCAGAGTATCTTTGAAAACAGAACGTAAAATGCGCATTTTTCAAAAAAATGCCTACATCACGATGGACTTTCATAAAAAGGAAGTTAATGTTATAAAAATCAAAGAATTGCAACCGGATGAAATACCAAGTTCCTTTTTAGTCATAGATCCGGGAGAAGGAAAACCAAGAAAAGAATTATTTTACAGTGCCCCTCCTATTCCTGAAATAAATTCTATAAAAAGAGAGTTAGAGTTGTTTGCTAATGCTATACAAAGTAACCAAGATACAGCAGTGAGCGTTAAAGACGGGTATGATTCCATGGTATTGGCAAAAATGATTTTAGATAAAATTGACGAACTAACTCAACGCTCATTAAAACAATGAAAAAAATATATTTATTAATTGCTATAGTATTACTCGGGGTAAGCGCATGCAAACCTTCCGAAGATATTACCGGGGTACCTTCTTATGTGCATATCCAAAAGGCAGATGTACATATACCCGGCAATAATTTTTTGGTTCAGGGAGATTCTTTTCAAAACATCACAGATATATGGCTTAGTGTGAGTGGTTCCGCTTTGGGAGCTTATGAATTACCCGCCACCATACCTGCATTATTTGACGGCAACCAAAATTTAGGGATCCAAGCAGGAATTAAAGAAAATGGCACCGGCGCCACCCGAGCTATTTATCCATTTTATACCTATATTATAAAAAATGTGAATCTGCAAAGAACAAAAACATTAGATGTACATCCTATTTTTCAATATGACCCAAAAACCAAGTTTATTTTTAATGAAAGGTTTGAAAACTCTAATCCAACCATACAACCTTTTGTAGGAAATAATACGGCTAAAATAAGCTATCCGAAATTTACTGATCCAAATTATGCCTTGTATGGAGAAAACAGGTGCATGGAAGCACAATTAATAAATAGTGATAGCGGGACATTTTATGCTTCGGATTTAAAATCCAGAACAGGTTTTACCATCGGCAATCCGGTATGGATGGAAATATCTTTTAATACTGAAGTACCGCTAACAGTGGGAATGTTTGTTGTGCAAGCAGGCACGGGATCCTCCTATTCCAGTGATTTGGTAACCCTAAATACCACGGGGGGATTATGGAAAAAAGTTTATATTAATTTTACCGACCTCATATATAACGAAGCAGCCGGTTCAGGATATTCTTTTTATATTGAAGGATTTAAAGCTGCGGGTAACCAAATTGACCATATTTATATAGATAATATCAAACTACTGTGCTTTGAATAAGAAATTAGGTCAAATCCAATATATATTAAATGATGTCCTTGGCTCTGTATTGGCATGGACCTTATTTTATATTTATAGAAAAGCAGTAATTGAGCCGATGCGCTATGGCTATAAAATTCCTATTTGGGAACCTGACAGAAATTATTATTTAGCCATTATTATTATTCCCATATTTTGGGTACTTGTGTTTTGGGTTTTTGGGAGCTATCGTGATGTATTTCGTAAATCACGCGTTAAGGAATTAACCCAAACTTTTGTAATTACTTTTTTAGGCGTAATTTTTATTTTCTTCACCTTGCTCATTGATGATGTAGTAAGTTCCTACGAAGCATTTCGTCATACATTTGCAGCATTATTATGTTTGCAGTTTTTTATTGTATTTGGATTAAGATTACTTTACTTAAGCACCATTAAAAGAAAGCTGAAGACAGGTAAAATCGGTTTTAATACCATCCTGGCAGGAAGTAATACCAAAGCACTGGAATTGTATAAGGAATTAACTTCCCAAAAATATTCCCAAGGATACTTCTTTAAAGGCTATGTCAGCATTGAAAACGGGAACAACGTACAGATGGATGAAAAACTCAATTTCTTAGGGAAATATGATGCTTTACCCGCCTTAATTAAGGAATATAAAATTCAGGAAGTCATTTTAGCAGTTGAAAGTTCGGAACACCATCTTATTAATACCATATTAAGTAAATTGGAAGAACTGAATGTAATTATTAAGGTATTGCCTGATATGTATGATATCTTGACCGGAGGTGTAAAAATGAATTATATTTTCGGCACTGCCTTAGTAGAAGTTCGCAATGAAATAATGCCCCAATGGCAGAAAAATTTCAAACGCCTATTTGATCTTTTCTTTGCAAGTACGGCAATGTTGCTTTTATCTCCTATTTATGGAATTTTAGCAATTGGAGTTCGTTTATCCTCGAAAGGGCCTATTTTTTATAGTCAGGAACGTATAGGCATCCATGGCAAACCTTTTAAAATTTATAAATTTAGAAGCATGTTTACCGATGCAGAAAAATTAGGGCCGCAATTAAGTTCTGAGGATGACCCGCGAATTACACCTTTTGGTGGTTTTCTGCGTAAATATCGTTTAGATGAATTTCCGCAATTTTGGAATGTATTTATCGGGGATATGAGTATTGTGGGTCCGCGACCGGAAAGACAATTTTTTATTGAACAATTATTAGTAGTTGCACCCAATTATCGCCATTTGCATAAGGTGCGCCCCGGCATTACTTCATGGGGACAGATTAAATACGGCTATGCAGAAAATATTGAACAAATGGTAGAACGTATGAAATTCGATATTCTTTATATCGAAAACATGTCCATTGCCATGGATTTTAAAATCATATTTTATACCGTCGTCATTATGCTGCAAGGCAGAGGCAAATAATATTATTTTAATTGGAAAGAATTCAAAATATCAATGGCAGTTGCTGCATATTTTGGATACAGTGTTTGTAAGGATCTAAAAGTTAAAATATAAGATTTCTTATTTTTCAACCATAAGTATTGCGTACACTCAATAGGAAATTGTGCAATATCAGCTTTAAAATGCAACTTATAA
Source organism: uncultured bacterium (assembly GCA_903829945.1). Classification (GTDB taxonomy): domain Bacteria; phylum Bacteroidota; class Bacteroidia; order CAILMK01; family CAILMK01; genus CAILMK01. The sequence continues at coordinate 20,888 of CAIKRV010000084.1, forward strand.
TATGATTGGTTTCCAGACTTTATAGTCACTGATTCAATAATAGTAATACCGGGTACTTTTGATTTAAATTCATCGACACTTATTTCGCCAAATTTTTGCACATCCAATTTACTGTCATCAGCAGCTCTGACAGTTAAATTTACTGCTTGAATATGCATTTTATTATTGGCAGTATCTCCCGGTTCAATAATAAATGCTGTTTCAGCCCTGCCACTGGTATCCAAAATCCATGCTTTCGGATATTGAATTAAATAATCTGCTTTATCCAAGGTATTCCAATCGGCATGTTTCAGTTTAGTGCAAGAGGCTAAAACCAAAATAAAACAAAATAATGCAATTAACTTTTTCATTTATATTTCTAATAAATCAATAATACTATTCAAATCTGCAAAGTCTTTTACGCCCGGTCTTTCTTCGGCACTGCCGGAAATATTTATTCCAAAAGGATGAAATTCTTCTAGGGTAGAAAGAACATTTTTGCTTGTCCAAACAAAATTAAATATTACCGGATAAGACCTGCAAAACTCTATTAATAATAATTTGGCATGCGGATCATTCAAAAAAGACAATTGTTTGTCATAATCAGTAAAGCTCAGCAAATAATATTTGGTATGTTTCTGAACGGCATCTACCATTAATATTATTTCATTAAAATGTTTACAATGGTCTAAATCGAAATTTTGTATTAAAGTAAAATGAGACAAAGCTTCAGATAATTCCTGATTAAAAGCATTGAGCTGAATATAATCCAAACCTAAAGACTCCGTTTCACTACGTATATAGGAAGCGGGAAGATCATCCCATTCTGCAACCATCATTGGGCCATCAATCCATCCGGCAATTTCTTTAAACTTTTCCGTATCCAAATATTGGGGATGTTCAGGATTAAAATTAAAACCTAAAAAAGAAGCCCCACAACCGGCAGCATACCGTGCATCGGATAAATTATTAACGGCACCGAATTTAATATTTACTTTAGTATTCATGTTATAAAACTTAAATGAAACTCAATTTATGATTTTCAAATTTTCGAGGGCAAATTTAACATTATAAATGCTTACTTTCTTAAATTACTTAATTAAGAAGCAATAGTAACATTAAGCAAGAAATTGCGTCATGCGATAAAATATATTTATTAATTAAAGTATTATACAATTACATCTAAATGCTTTAATTATATTTGAATACTTAAAAACACCATAATTTACGTTACAATTTCACCTATATAAATAATAATCATGGAATTAACAATTTCAAACTTAAGTAAAACCTATGCTAATGGCACCCAGGCAATGATTAACATAAATTTAAACATACCTGCAGGCATGTTTGGATTATTGGGGCCGAATGGCGCAGGAAAATCCACTTTAATGCGTACCATAGCTACCCTGCAAGAGGCAGATCACGGGAGCATTGTAATGGATGGTTTAGATGTCCTTAAAGAAAAAGATGAAGTTCGGAAGGTACTTGGATATTTACCTCAGGATTTCGGGGTTTATCCTAAGGAAAGCGCCATCAATATGCTCAATCATTTTGCGGTACTTAAGGGAATAACCAATAGCAGTACAAGAAAAGAAATTGTATCAGGATTATTACAATTTGTAAATTTATATGAGGACAGGAACAAAAAGTTAGGCTCCTTTTCCGGAGGGATGAAACAAAGATTTGGTATTGCACAAGCTTTATTGGGCAATCCTAAATTAATCATAGTTGATGAGCCTACGGCAGGATTAGACCCTGCGGAACGGAATCGCTTCTTAAATTTATTAAGTGAAATTGGAGAAAAAAGCATAGTTATTTTATCTACCCATATAGTAGATGATGTTACAGATTTATGTCCGAACATGGCGATCATTTTTAAAGGTGAAGTATTATTAAGCGGAAAACCAATGGACGCCATTAGAACCTTTGAAAACAAAATATGGGAAAAGTCCATTGAAAAGGATACTTTGGAATCCTATCAAAACCAGTATCATGTGATTTCATTTAAAAGTGTGGCGGGCAAATCAAATATCCATGTATTGAGCAATACTGCACCCGATGAAGGTTTTACTATGATTGCACCTACTTTAGAGGATGTATATTTTGCTGAAATAACGAAAAAAACATCCAAACTCAATTAAGGCTCTTTTCACATTTATAAAATCATTCAATTATGTTTAAGTCTATTTTTACATATGAGCTGCATTATAATTCCAGAAAAGTAGTCAACCTTATTTTCTTCCTACTTTTCCTTGGGATTTCCTATTTAATAGCACTCGTCATAGGAGGAACCTTTACCAGTGCCACCAGTGATATCGGCAAACTGCATATGAATTCCTCTTTGCTTATCAGTAGTCTCTTTTCAATTATTATATATTGGACCTTGCTCCTATTCCCATCCATAGTAGGTGATGCCATTTATAGAGACTTCCGAACGGAGAGTTACTCCTTGTTTTTCACTAAGCCCATCAGCAAATTCGGTTATTTAGCCGGTAGGTTTTTAGGCTCCATAGCTACTTTGGCTATTATTTTATTGGGATTTGAATTGGGATTTCTCATAGGCACCCTGATGCCTTGGATCAATCAAGATTTAAAAGGGCCCTTAAATTTATTGTACTATATAAATGATTATTTTCTTTTTTTACTTCCCAATGTTATTTTAATGGGGAGCATAGTATTTTGTGCAGCTACCCTGAGTAGGAATATTTTATTTACCTACATTGTATGTATTTTATTTTACGTAATTAAAGCAGTAGCGGCTAGTTTATTATCCAAAATTGATAATCATACTTTATCTGCATTATTGGATCCTTTCGGCTCCGAGGCGATAAGTATTTACACCAGGTATTGGTCAGTTGCCGAACAAAACAATAATTTATTACCCCTAAAAGGCATTATTTTATACAATAGATTATTGTGGTTGGGTATATCGGCAATATTATTTTTATTCACTTATTTAAGATTTGAGCTAAAATATGCTGACGGAATTTCATGGTTCAGAAAAAGAAAAGCTTCACTTAATGAAGAATTTACTCCGATAGTAAAAAATAAAATCACTGAAAGTTCATTAAGTAAGTCCTCCAATAATATTTGGAGTCAATTTAAGTTTGAATTAAAATTTGAATATTTATCCATTGTTAAAAGTATTCCGTTCATCATTTTCTTATTAATTGGAATAGGACTCATCATACTTACTTCTACGCAATTGGACGATATGTACGGCACCAGTATTTATCCGTTAACTTCCAGAATTATACCATTAACGCAAGGCGCATTTAATTTGGTCTTAGTTATTTTCATCATCTATTTTAGCGGTGAAATAGTTTGGAAAGAAAGAAGCTTACGCATCAATCAAGTTTATGATGCCATGCCTTTTCCATCCTGGTTGCCTTTAATTTCAAAATTAAGTGCTTTTTTCTTAGTGCAACTAAGCATCTTGGGCTGTGCTGGATTATGCGGCATCGGTATTCAGTTATTTCATGGATTTTATCAAATTGAATTTGATTTATACTTTAAGATGCTATTATTAGAATCATGGTATTTTATCTTATTCTCTGCTTTGGCATTTAGCACACAAGTTTTAGTAAATAATAAGTATATAGCTTATGTTTTTGTGATCGGAATCTTTGTGTTTCTTCAGTTTGCAGGATTGATGGGGCTAAATCAACCCATATATTTATATGGAGCGGATAGCGGCTACCTCTATTCTGATATGAATAAATTCGGTCATTTTATGTATTCCTTATTTATTCATAAAATTTATTGGACATCCTTTGCAGGAATTTTAGTGGTCATTGCCATTTTATTTTGGCAAAGAGGCATGGATACTCGTTTCTCTATCCGCCGGAAAATTGCAGTTGCTCGTTTAAATAAAAAGTTAGGATTAGTCATTGTTTTATGTACCATATTATTTCTGGCATTTGGCAGTTTTATATTTTATAATACTCATATTTTACATGCTTATAAAACAAATTTTGAATCAGAAGAACAAATTGCACAATTTGAAAAAAAATATAAAAAATATGAGCAATTGGTACAACCTAGAATTACGGATGTGGTTTTAGATGCGGCTATTTATCCCAAAGAAAGAGCTGCCACTTTCATTGGATATTATTGGATGAAAAATAAAAGTAAAAGTCCGATCAATGAAGTACATTTAAATTTGAATGCTTACGAACGCATAGTAAAATTACAATTTTCAAAACCATGCGATTTGAGCCTAAATGATACAGACAACGGATATCGAATTTATAAACTCAAACAATCCATGATGCCGGGGGATTCTATGCGTTTGGATTTTGATCTGAGACTGGCTGTAAAAGGATTTAAATATAGCGGTGGAAGCAGCGCAAGCGTTTTATACAATGGCACCTTCATTAATAACCAATCATCTTTGCCAAGCATTGGCTATCCGGAAGCCGGCGAACTCAGTGATGATAAAACAAGAATCAAGCACGGACTAAAACCGAAAGACTTATTGCCACCTGCTACCGATACCAATGGCGCTAAAATGAATTATATTGCCAATGATGCCGATTGGATAAATTTTGAAGCAACCGTGAGTACTACGGAAGATCAAATTGGCATTGCTCCGGGATATCTGCAAAAAGAATGGACCAAAGAAGGACGCAAATATTTCCATTATAAAATGGATACGAAAATCTTAAATTTTTACTCCATATTATCTGCCAACTATACTGTCCTGAATGATTCTTGGACTTCCCCGGAAGGTAAAAAAGTTAAGATTCAAATCTTTTATCAGGAAGGACAAACTTATGATTTAGATATGATGGTAAAGGGAATAAAAAAGACTTTAGCCTATTGCAGTAAAAATTTCAGTCCGTATCAATACCATCAGGTAAGGATTATAGAATTCCCGCGATATGCAAGTTTTGCACAATCTTTCCCGAATACGATTCCATTTTCTGAAAGCATTGGTTTTATTGCAAAGGTGGATCCAAATAATCCTAATGATATTGCCTATCCGTTTTATGTTACCTGTCACGAGGTGGCACATCAATGGTGGGGACACCAGGTAATTGGTGCCATGGTAAAAGGCTCTACGCTGATGTGCGAATCCATGGCACAATATACATCCTTGATGGTGATGGAAAAGGAATATGGCAGGAATATGATTGAAAAGTTTCTGAAATATGAAATGGATATTTATTTAAGATCAAGAGGGATGGAGAAAAAAGGGGAAGAATCCTTGGAAGATGTGGAGCAACAATCCTATGTGTATTATCAGAAGGGCGGTATTGCCATGTATGCCTTGCGCGATTATATTGGTGAAGATTCCTTAAATCAAGCTTTGAAAAGATATGTTGCAGCAGTGGCCTTCCACGGACCGCCTTATACTAATAGTCGTGAATTTTTAAAATATATTCGATCCGCCTGTCCGGATTCTCTACAATATTTAATTAGTGATATGTTTGAGAAAATTACTTTCTACGAAAATAGAACCGTGAAAGCTGAATCCGTAAAACTCCCCAATGGGAAATACAGAGTTGACCTTGAAGTAAAAATTGCTAAAAAATATTCCGATAAACTGGGAAATGAGAAAAGTGCTAAAGTTGATGATTATATAGAAGTTGGGGTTTACGGAGTAAGCAAGGACCCCATTCATCCGGTATTCTTGAGTTTAAAAAAGATGAAATTAACGGATAAGACAAGCAAATTATCCATCATCGTGGATGCAAAACCAAGCGAAGCAGGCTTAGATCCAAGACATTTATTAATTGACCGAGATATTGATGATAATGTTATTCAAGTAACAGATCATGCAGAAATCGTAAGTAAAAATAAATAAGCTTAACTTTGCCGGAGAAAATATAATTATGCAGGCGCCAGATTGGGAAGATTATGAATTGATAGATTGCGGAGCATTTAAAAAGCTGGAAAGATTTGGTGCGTATATTTTAATACGCCCTGAACCACAAGCATTATGGGATCCTAAATTGAGCTTTAAGGAATGGAGAGCGAAAGCTCATGCAGAGTATGAAGCTACCAGCAGTACCACCGGTGAATGGAAAAAATTTAAACCTATTCCTTTTCAATGGTTTATTCAATGGAAGAGCAAGGATTTTAATTTGAAGTTTCAATTAAAATTTACTTCTTTTAAGCATTTGGGCATTTTCCCGGAACAGGCGGCCAATTGGACTTATCTGTTTAATTATTTAAAGAACTGCGGAATACGAGAGCCAAAAGTATTAAATCTATTTGCCTATACGGGTGGTGCGTCTTTAGCAGCCAAAGCAGCCGGAGCAGATGTGATCCACTTGGACTCGGTAAAACAAGTAGTTAGTTGGGCAAAAGAAAATATGGAAGTTTCCGGATTAAAAGATATCCGATGGGTGGTGGAGGATGCGGCCTTATTTGCAGCACGTGAATTTAAAAGAGCACATTTATACAATGCCATCATAATGGACCCTCCATCGTATGGTTTAGGGCCTAAAGGAGAACGATGGAAATTAGAAGAACACCTAAACCAAATGCTCAAAAACGTATTGCCTTTATTGGATCCGGATAATCATTGTTTTATTATTAATACCTATTCTCTCAACTTATCACCGCTTATTTTAAATAATCTTGTCAGATCCATTCTGCCGAATGCCAAAGGCATAGAACATGGTGATTTGTACATTATGAGCAGTCAAAAACAAGAAATGCCTTTAGGCGCTTATCTTCGTTTTCAAAAACATTAGTATGACCTTCTATTTAGCACTTTACCTATGAAAAAATATATTATCTTAACCTTACTTATTTTTGGAATGCACCAAGCTTTTGGTTGCAAACCTAAGTTAGTAATGAGTATAAAACATACGCCTTGTTTTGGTAAATGCCCTGATTATGAGTTGCAGATTTATTCCAATGGTATGGTATATTATGATGGGGGAAGATTCTCAGCCCGTTTGGGTAAAATGCATAAGAAAATAACTAAAAAGGAAGTCAAGGATTTGATAGCAAAATTTAACAATGCAAAATTCTTTGAATTTAATGATAAATATACTGCACAGGTAACCGATATGCCCACTACTTATATCAGCTTTTATGACCACGGAAAAAGCAAAACCATCACTGATTATTATGATGCTCCACCGGCACTAAGGCATTTGGAAATGTTATTAAATGCCTACGCAGACAATGACGAAGGTTGGATTTTAGAGAAGGATTCAGCTCCTAAGAAATAGTTGCTTTTAGCTGTAAAATATCCTAAGATTTTGCCAATAGCCTGACATTATTTTTTTTATCAGCTCAAAATCAAAGCTTTAGGCAAATAAAATCTTAGGAGAAATGTATAATTATTCCAAAAAAATCACTATCTTTGCACCACTTTTTTTTAAATCAATATCAAATGAAAACGATAGACCTTAAAGGGTATTACAGAAATCAAACAGGTAAAGAAGCAAATGGCCGTATTCGTAAAGACGGTTGGGTACCATGCGAACTTTATGGAGGTGGCGAAAACGTACACTTTGCCGCATTTATTGCTGATTTCAAACAAATCGTGTATACGCCTAATACTTATACAGTTAAAATTGACATTGAAGGCACTACCCACGCTGCGGTAATCAAGGAAGTACAATTCAATCCTTTAAATGAGGAAATTATTCACGTTGATTTTGTACGCGTTCAAGAAGATAAGCCAATGAAAATCAAATTACCAATTCACTACGTGGGTAATTCCATAGGTGTTCGTGAAGGTGGTAAATTAATTAAAAAGCTAAGATTTTTAAATGTAAAAGGTTTGGCTAAAAATATGCCGGCTGCCATTGAAGTGGACATTTCTGAAATCGGCTTAGGAAAATCTATCCGCGTATCTGATATTAAGGTAGAAAATTTAGAAGTTTTAAACGCTCCTGCTATTCCGGTGGCTTCTGTAAGTGTACCTCGTAGCTTGAAAGGTGATGAAACTCCTGCCAAGAAGTAATTCTTTTCAGATTTTAAAATATATATGTTGTAGGGTAGGTTTAAATAACCTACCCTATTTATTTGATAATCTTTTGTAAAGCTTATGAAATATCTTATCACTGGTTTGGGAAATCCAGGTGCTGAATATGAATTTACTCGGCATAATATCGGTTTCTTGGTCTTAGATGCCTTAGCAGCTGAAGCAGGTATTTCTTTTATGCCTGATCGATTTGGATTAATTGCCGAAGGGCGCTTAAAAAACAAACAAATTGTTTTGCTAAAACCTGACACATACATGAACCTCAGTGGAAAAGCAGTTAGGTATTGGATGCAAGCCAAGGATATTCCTTTAGAACAAACCATTGTAGTAACTGATGATTTGGCCTTACCCCTGGGCAAACTAAGAATGAAAACTAAAGGAAGTGCCGGGGGCCACAACGGACTAAAAAGTATTGCCGAACTTTTACAAACGGAAAATTATCCTCGTTTACGTTTTGGCATTGGTGATAATTTTTCTAAAGGCAAGCAAGTTGATTTTGTATTAGGGACTTGGAATAAATCAGAACAAGAAATTATAAAAAATCAAATTCCAATGGCTGTTGATGCCTTAAAAAGCTTTATTTTTGTCGGCATATCAAAGACTATGGAATTACATAATCGCTAGGATTACTAATAAAATTCAGGGCTGCGTGTTAAAAGTTTGGAGGGTTTTTATGGTTTTTTTTGCCCCACAGATTTTTTAACCGCAGCTTTTTTTATTGTTCAAATTCTCCTGCTAAATATCTTTTGGACAGGTTTACATATACTTCGGCATTCTTTCGCACTTTTGCTATTTGCGATTCCGTTAAGGTTTTTACAATTTTTGCTGGTGAACCAATAACTAAACTGTAATCAGGTATTTCCATACCTTCCGTCACCAGTGCATGTGCACCAATAATACACCAATTACCTATTTTAGCCCCATTGAGTACCGTAGAACGCATTCCTATCAAGGTATGGTTACCAACAGAGGCACCATGAATAATAGCAGCATGGCCAACAATTACATCGTGTCCGATATGCACCGGAAATCCCGGGTCCACATGGATAATAGCCCCATCCTGAATATTGGTTCGTTCCTCAATCGTAATAACATCAGCATCTGCCCGCAAAACTGCATTAAACCAAACGGAACAATCCTTGGCCAGTTTAACCTGACCTATAACTGTTGCATTAGGTGCTATAAAAAGCTCCGATTCTTTACTTACATTTGCCATAATTATTTATTTAAATACTCAATAGAAGCCCTTAACTCCTTGAAGTGCGAAATTAACTAATGCAATTTATAATTAAGAATATTAAAGGTTTAATCCAAGCAGCTGAAAATATAAATAATAAAGTTTGCGGGAAAGAAATGAGCGTATTGCCCATTATTGAAAATGCTTATTTAATCATTCAAGACGGACTTATTTACGATTATGGCAGCATGGAGCATTGTCCTCAGATAGATGGAGAAAGCATTGATGCTTCCGGTAAATATGTATTTCCATCTTATATTGATGCGCATACCCATTTGGTATTTGCGGGTAGTAGGGAAAAAGAATTTGAATTAAGAATTAAAGGAGCCTCTTATGAAGAAATAGCGGCTGCCGGCGGCGGAATTTTAAATTCTGCTCATAAACTAAAAGATGCTTCTTTTGAATCCTTATATGATGCCGCTTATCAACGAATCATGGACTTAGTAAAGCTGGGTACCGGAGCTATTGAAATAAAAAGTGGCTACGGACTTAACCTTGCCTCTGAAATTAAAATGCTTCGTGTAATAAAGGAGTTGAAAAAAAATAGTCCGATAAAAATTAAATCCACCTTTTTAGGTGCTCATGCTTATCCTTTAGCCTATAAAAATAATCACGAAGCGTATTTGGATGAAATAATCCAAAAAATGCTTCCTCAAATAGCTGAAGAAGATTTGGCCGATTATATTGATGTATTTTGTGATCGTGGTTTTTTTAGTCCGGAAGAAACAGATAAAATTTTAAAGGCAGGAATTAGTTATGGCTTAAAGCCAAGAATACATGCCAATGAATTGGATTATTCCGGCGGCATTCAAGTCGGTGTAAAAAATAATGCTTTATCAGTAGATCACTTAGAATATACCGGAGATGAAGAAATAAAATGCTTATTGCAAGGCAATACCATGCCTATCCTGCTCCCAAGCACCGCATTCTTTTTAGGCTTGCACTATCCTCCTGCACGCAAAATAATTGATTCAGGACTACCCTTGGCTCTGGCCAGCGATTATAATCCGGGGTCCTCTCCTTCCGGAAATATGAATTTTGTGCTTTCTTTAGCTTGTATTAAACTAAAAATGACACCTGAAGAAGCCATCAATGCGGGCACTATTAATGCTGCTTGTGCATTGGAATTGGAAAATTCTCATGGAAGTATCAGTAAAGGAAAAGTGGCAAATTTATTTATCACTAAAGAAATTAATTCCTATCAATATATTCCCTATAATTTTGGGCATAACAATATATCAAGTATTATTTTAAACGGTCGCGTGCTAAACATTTAATTATATGAGCTTATTTAAAAATGTAATTATTTTTTCAATTTTCATTTTTGCAAGTTTCAAATCTTTCGGGCAAACCGAAATAGATACCTCAGCTACGTATGAAGTAATTAAATCGGATGGAGGTAAATTTTTAGGCAAAATCATTTCCAAAAATGAAAAGGAAATTGTGATTGTTACCAAAAATTTAGGCAGCATCAATATACCTATGTATGTTATTAAGGAAATACGTAAGCTGAGTAAAAATGATTTTAATGCTAAAGGCGATGCCATCAATCCTCCATTTTATACAAGATATTTTTTTACCACCAATGGCTTTCCCTTACATAAGGAGGACGGATACCTCATATACAATTGGTTTGGATTGGATTATGAAACGGGTTTTACGGAGCATTTAAGTGGAGGAATCATGACTTCATGGATAGCCGTGCCAATTATCGGCTCCATAAAATATGCCACCGATATATCACCGTATGCACATGTTTCCGTGGGCGTATTGGCAGGCTTTGGTTCCTATTTAATTCCAAGGACAGTAATGGGATTGCCATATGCAGCGCTGACCTTTGGAAATAAGGAAAGAAATATTACCTTTAGTGGAGGCTACGGTGCAATATCAATAGCAGGTACAGCCAGTGGAAAAGTTTTAGGATCCGTTTCGGGCTTATTAACCATTACCAAAAAAATTGGTTTGGTTTTTGATTCCTTTATTTTCAGCAATGATAACTCCGATAACGTTAATTTAATTGGCGTATTTATGCCGGGATTAAGAGCCTATACCGGCGAAAATAAAATTTTTCAATTTGGTCTGGCTGAAATTTATTATAATCATCAATTTGTTCCATTTCCATTCCCGTTAATACAATGGCATCAAAAAATTTAATTTCTACAAATAAATAATAACTTTGAAACAGATTTCGAATTTAAATTATGAATAAGCAATTAATTGAATGCGTCCCAAATTTTAGCGAAGGACGCAATATGGAAATTATTGAAAAAATCGCAGCGGCCATCCGCAGTGTGGATGGTGTTAAACTTCTTAATATAGACCCGGGTAAGGCTACCAATAGAACGGTAATAACTTTTGTTGGTGAACCGGATGCAGTGGTGGAAGCAGCTTATTTAGCCATTGCAAAAGCTGCAGAACTGATAGATATGACACAACATAGCGGTGAACATCCCAGGATGGGCGCTACGGATGTTTGTCCTTTTATTCCAATTGCTAATATAACGATGGAAGAAACGGCAACTTATGCCAAAAAGCTTGGAGAACGCGTAGGAAATGATTTAAATATTCCCGTGTATTTATACGAAGCAGCTGCGAGTAATCCGCAACGCAAAAACTTAGCTGTAATTCGAGAAGGAGAATACGAAGGATTTGCTAAAAAAATAACTTTACCGGAATGGAAACCTGATTATGGTAAAGCTGAATTTAACAAGCGTTCAGGTGCAACCGTCATCGGTGCACGTGATTTTTTAGTTGCCTATAATATTAATCTGAATACTAAATCAACCAGAATCGCCAATGCCATCGCATTTGATATTCGTGAACAAGGCAGAGTAAAACGCAAAGACAATTCATTATTAGGGGAAATAGAACGCGACCAAGAAGGAAACGCCATTAGAATACTCGGTAAATTAAAATCAGTAAAAGCCATTGGTTGGTACATAGAGGAATATGGCATTGCACAAATTTCAATGAACCTGACCAATATTAATGAAACTTCAGTGCACATTGCTTTTGATGAAGTTATTAATGCTGCCATGGATAGAGGCGTACGCGTGACCGGTTCTGAAATTGTTGGGATGGTTCCTAAAAAAGTACTTTTAGATGCTGGCAAATATTTTTTAAACAAACAAAACAGATCAATCGGTATTCCGGAGGAAGAAATAATTAATATTGCCATTAAATCTTTAGGCTTAGATGAAATTTCAACATTCAAAGTAGAAGAAAGAATTATTGAGTATATGCTGGATAGTGGAAATGAATATCCATTAAATCAATTAAGCATTAAAGAATTCGCCAATCTTACTTCCAGTGAAGCGCCGGCACCCGGCGGCGGTTCCATTGCTGCGTATGTGGGAGCTTTAGGCAGCAGCTTGATGACCATGGTAGCCAATTTATCCGCGAATAAACGAGGTTGGGAATCACAAATTTCCTACTTTTCAAAAGTAGCTGAAAGTGGTCAGGCAATAAAAGATACTTTATTAAAATTAGTGGATGAAGACACTCAAGCGTTTGATAAAGTTATGCTTGCCTATGGAATGCCGAAAGAAACGGAGGAAGAAAAATCCAAAAGAAAAGCTGCCATTCAAGCGGCCAATACTTATGCAGCCAGAGTCCCTTTACGCGTGATGCAAACAGCCTATAAAGCATTTCCGCTCATTAAAGAAATGGCTGAAAAGGGCAATCAAAATTCCATCACAGACGGAGGTGTAGGCGCCTTGTGTACCCGCACTGCCATAGAAGGTGCTTATTTGAATATTAGAGTAAACATTAGCGGACTTACCGATTTGGAAGTAAAAAACGCGATTTTAAATGAAGCGGAAACCATTTTGAATAATGCCAAAATTGCAGAAAAAGAAATTATCGATTTTATATTAACGAAGATTTAAATACCCCAATATTATTTTGATTAAAGGGCCCGAATTAATTATTTCTGAAGATGGTTCCCATACCTTATATGTTGCCAATCTGGATGAACATTATCATTCTATTCACGGTGCTATTCAGGAATCGAAACATGTATATATTGATGCTGGTTTGAAACTTGTAGGCGCTCAACTTGAAGAAATAAATATTTTTGAAGTAGGCTTTGGCACCGGATTAAATGCATTATTGAGTTATCAATATGCTTTGGAAAACAATAAAAAGCTACTTTATCATACTGCGGAGCTCTACCCTATTTCAATGGAAATAGCAGCACAATTAAATTATACTGATTTATTAGGTAAAGATTTTCAAGAATTCTTTTTATCATTACATGAAAGCGAATGGAACGAAAAAATAGTTTTAAATAATTATTTCAGCTTATACAAACACTTGGGAAATATATATGAAATTATACCCGGCAAAAAGTTTGATATAATTTATTTTGATGCCTTTGCTCCTGAAAAGCAAGAATCCTTATGGAGTTTAATTATTTTTAAAACCATGTTCGAATTATTAGCTTCCGGCGGAATATTGCTTACCTATTGCGCCAAAGGTAGTGTACGTAGAATCATGCGTGAAGCCGGCTTTTATGTAGAGCGCATCCCGGGGCCGCCCGGAAAAAGACAGATGATGCGTGCCACAAAATTTTAATGCTGTAAAAATTCTAAAGCTCTTATTGCCGCCCAATTTTCTTTATTGCTCAATGGGAATCCTACATGCCCTCCTTGCTTAGGACATTCTAAATATAAATTTGGATTCACGAGTGCTTCTTCTTTTGGAAAACAATTCTCTCCCAGAAAAGGATCATTGAGGGCATTTACAATCAAGGTCGGTATTTTTATAAATGGAAGATAAGGCCTTGAACTTGCCTTGGCATAATAATCATATACATCTTTAAATCCATACATGGGTGCAGTATATAATTGATCAAATTCAAAGAAGTTTTTAATGGTTTTAAAATGCGATAAATTGTAAGTGCCGGGATATAATTTTTCTTTTTCAGCAAATTTCGTTTTAAAGGATTTTAAAAATCTTTGCATATATATACTTCTTGAAGGTTTGGCTAATTCTTTAGCACCACTTTCAAGATCTAAGGGTACTGAAAAAACAACTGCATTTTTAATTTTTGCATTGATGTTTTCGCCCTGCTCACCTAAGTATTTCAATGTAATATTCCCCCCGATGCTGAAGCCTATTAAATTAATTTCTTTGTAGTCATTTAAGGAGTCAATATATTTTAAAACTTCATCTAAATCGTCAGTAAACCCACTATGATAAAATGTACTTTTTAAGTTCAAGGTTCCGGAACAGGATCTAAAATTCCAGGCCAAAACATCATAACCCGATTTACTCAGCGCTGAGGCCATGCTCAGCATATAGGTAGAGTGAGCACTGCCTTCCAAGCCATGAGTTAATACCACTAATTTATCATGACCCTTTTTTATTAAATCCAAATCTAAGAAATCATGATCCGAAGTATTTATTCTTTCTCGGGTATAAATATTTGTAGCAGGCCTATTCAATACGGCAGGAATAATAGTCTGCAAATGACCATTAAATAAATACCAAGGCGCTTGGTAATGTGAAGGTAAAATTGGCATAGCTATAAGGTCAGGTATTTAAAATCCAAATGGGAAATTGTATTTAAAAACGCGGGGAATGATTTATTAACATGTGCTACGCCGTCTATTAAAATATTTTGATTTTTAATCGCCAATAAGAAAAAGCTCATCACTAAACGATGATCGGAATACGTGTGTAAAATTACTTCTTTGGTGCAAAGCATGGCGCCACCCTCATAATACATTGTATTCTCAGTGCAAATAATAGAAACACCAAGCTTGGCAAGTTCTACTTTTAATGCTTCTGCCCTATTGGTTTCTTTATATTTTAAAGTACTTATACCCTCAATCTTAAAAGGAATTTCTAAGGCCACACAAAGGCAAACCAATGTTGGGATAAGATCCGGTGTATGAATTAAATTGGCATAGAACTTTTCAGGATAAATACCCTTTGATTGAATATGTACCTCATTTTTTAAATAAACGCTAGCCACACCAAAGCTTTCCAAATAAGTAGCAATTGCAGCATCACCTTGAATGCTATTTTCGCCTAAGCCCTTTAAAAGAATATCACTTCCCGGCATTAGCGCTACCATGGCATACATATAGGCAGCAGATGACCAATCCGATTCAATGAGGATTGATTTCCCTTGATAGGTAGCAAAGTTAATGTTAATACCATCTTCATGCATATTAAAACTTGCACCAAAATATTGCAGGAGTGCAGCCGTCATTTTTATATAGCTAGCGGAAACTTTTTCCTTAGGCCAATTTATTTTTAAGCCTTCCGGCAAATTCGGGGCGATAAGCATGAGCGCGGAAATATATTGACTGCTGATACCTGCATCTATATAAATCTCTCCACCGTGAATTTGTGAAGGGCTCAAGCTAAGCGGTGGATAATTTTCCTTTTCCAGATAATTAATTTTTGCTCCTAATTGATGGAGTGCATCTACCAAAATACCAATGGGTCTTTCATGCATTTGCGGACTACCCTTTAATGTTTTTTTTGCGCCTCGAATGGTATAATAGGCCAATAAAAAACGCATAGCTGTTCCGGCATTCCCTAAATATATTTCTTCATCATTATTAGCTAAGGCTTGTTGAAGTAAAACTGTATCCTCTGCGTCAGATAAATTTTCAACTTGAATATCACTTTGTAAAGCCTTAATAATTAAAACCCTATTGCTTATACTTTTAGAAGCAGGCAATAATACTGATCCATTTAAAACATCAGGTAATGCAGTAATTTTTAAAGTAGCCATTAAAGGATATTTTTAATAAAATCCAATGCCAAATTAATTTCTTCAGGTTGGACAATTACATCATAAACCGCCGAGCCTATATCTTTCAATAAAACCATCCTAATATTGCCATAGGCATTCTTCTTGTCCTGATACAAGTACTTTATGATCTCCTCCTTATTATAATTTGCCAAAGAAACAGGCGAACAAAGCTTGTTAATTTTATTTACAATATTTTGAAAGGAAGCAAAGGGCAAGCCTGATTTTACAGTGGAAAGATAAGATGCAATTATTATTCCGCTAGCTATGGCATCCCCATGAAGTATTTCATTTCCTTGATCCAAGGCAATACTTTCTAAGGCATGTCCAAAGGTATGACCGAAATTTAATAATTTGCGTTCGGCCTTTTCCAATGGATCTTTCCAAGTTATTTCTTCTTTAATATAAATGCATTTTTCAATAAGCCTTTTCATTTCCGGAATTTTCGGTTTTTCATTTAAGCTATGATAAAAAGCTTCATCTATAATTAATCCATATTTTAAAATTTCTGCAAAAGCTGCATCCAATTCTTCTTGGGGAAGTGACTCTAAAAATTTTTCATTAATAATAATACTTTTGGCTTTGCAAAAAGCACCTACCTGATTTTTATAATCCTCAAAATTTACTCCTGTTTTACCGCCAATGGCAGCATCCACCATACCCAATAATGAAGTAGGTATATTTACAAAATCAATTCCACGTTTGTAGGCAGATGCAGCAAAGCCGCCTAAATCAGTAATCATTCCCCCACCTAAGTTGATAAGTAAACAATGTCTGTCTGCGTTTTTATCGGAAAGGAATTTCCAAATAATTTGACAAGAAGATAAGGATTTATTTTTTTCACCACTATCAATGACCAAATGATCCAATAACTGAATTTTCCCGGGTAATTTAGGAAAACATTTTTGATAGGTATTGGAATCGCATAAAATATAAGCAGCTGAATAAGCCTCGCAAATGGGCAGAAGCTCTAATAAATCATTGCTGTATATTATGGCACTCACAAATATTTTTTCATGCCGCCCTGAGCGGTAATTAAATCAAACTTTCTACCTGAGTTAAAACCCAATTGACTTGCTCTTCCTGAGTAAGGTGGGAATTATCTAAAACAATGGCATCATCAGCTTTTCGTAATGGACTTTCTTCTCTATTCGAATCCATATAATCTCTCTTCTGCAAATTACTTAAAACTTCTTCCAAGGATAAAACGATTCCATTGCCTTGTAATTCCGCAAATCTTCTTTGCGCACGAATTTGTTCATCCGCCGTTAAAAATAATTTAAGCTCCGCTTGTGGAAAAACAACCGTACCGATGTCTCTACCATCCATTACGATGCCTTTTTCGAGCCCTAGTGCTTGTTGTTGCTTGACCAAAAATACTCGAACATTTTTAATGGCACTTACCGCACTTACTTGGTCAGCAACGGCGGGAGAGCGTATTTCTGATTCTACATTCTCATCATTTAAAATAGTTATTTGCTTCCCGGTGATTTTATCGTAATCAAAATCAATTTTTATTTCCGATGCCAATGCCTTATCTATAGCCTCCAGGTCGGATAACGCGATGCCTTTTCTTAATAAATATAAAGTAACGGCTCTATACATCGCTCCGGTATCAATATATCGGTAATTAAGTTTCTTAGCCAAGTCTTTTGCCAAAGTACTCTTCCCGCAGGATGAAAAACCATCAATAGTAATGATTATTTTTTTTGTCATCAGCATAAGTTTAAAGCGGAATATTGCCGTGTTTTTTTCTCGGCATATTATCTACTTTATTTTCTAACATTTTAAAACCGGCAATTACTTTAGTTCTGGTTTCGGACGGTAGGATTACTTCATCTATAAATCCACGCTCGGCAGCTTTATAAGGATTAGCAAACATTTCCGTGTATTCATCCACCTTTTCTTGAAGTTTTGCTTCTTTATTATCCGCCGATAAAATTTCTTTTCTGAAAATAATTTCTGCGGCACCCTTAGCACCCATCACTGCAATTTCAGCACTTGGCCAAGCAAAATTCAAATCACATCCAATATGTTTGGAGTTCATTACATCATACGCACCGCCGTAAGCTTTTCTGGTAATCACCGTAATTCTTGGAACGGTTGCTTCAGAAAATGCATATAATAATTTAGCTCCGTTTTTAATGATGCCGTTCCATTCCTGGTCAGTTCCCGGAAGAAAACCCGGCACATCTTCAAATACCAATAATGGAATATTAAAAGCATCGCAAAATCTTACAAATCGTGCGCCTTTCATGGAGGAATTATTATCTAATACGCCGGCTAAATAGGCCGGCTGATTGGCAACAACACCAATACTTCTTCCGGCAATTCTGGCAAATCCTACGACTATATTTTCCGCATAGTCTTTATGCACTTCTAAGAAACTGCCTTTATCGATGGTGCCTTCAATAACCTCCCGCATATCATAGGGCTGATTGGGATTTTGCGGGATAATAGCATTTAATTCCGCTCTACTTTCATCCTCGGAAGGATAATAATCCAAATTAGGAGCAGTTTCTTCGCAATTTTGAGGAACGTAGGATAATAACTTTTTGATATTTTCAATACATTCAATTTCATTGGCACAGCTGAAATGCGTCACCCCGCTTTTGGTTGCATGCGTAGATGCCCCGCCAAGTTCCTCGGAACTTACTTCCTCATGCGTTACTGTCTTGACCACATTTGGCCCGGTAACAAACATATAAGAAGTATTTTCCACCATCATGATAAAGTCCGTAATCGCAGGGGAATAAACTGCACCGCCCGCACAAGGACCTAATATGGCAGAAATTTGAGGAATAACACCGGATGCGCGAACATTCCTGTAAAAGATATCTGCATATCCTCCTAGGGAAACTACGCCTTCCTGAATACGTGCGCCGCCGGAATCATTTAATCCGATAAGCGGTGCTCCATTTTTCATGGCCATATCCATGATTTTTACAATTTTTTCAGCGAAAGTTTCTGATAGGGAACCTCCAAAAACAGTAAAATCCTGGGAAAAAACATATACCAATCTACCATGGATGGTACCGTATCCGGTAACTACTCCATCTCCCAATACTTTTTGTTTTTCCATGCCAAAATCAGAAGAACGATGCATTACAAATGCACCAATTTCTTGAAAGGAACCTTCATCTAAAAGAAAATGAATTCGCTCACGCGCCGTTAATTTTCCTTTTTTATGTTGATCCTCCAACCTGGCTGCACCACCGCCTTCTAAGGATTTGGCACGCAGTTGAATTAATTTTTCTATTTTATCCATGGGTATATTTTTCTTAAAATGTTATTAAGCATTTTCATAAATGCTTGCAATCTCTTCCGTCATTTCTAAATTGTGATAAATATTTTGAACATCCTCATCTTCTTCCAAAGCATCGATCACTTTTAGTGCTTTTCTGGCTTCTTCCAATTCTAATTTTTTGAGAATTTTTGGAATTCTTTGCAAACTGGCACTGTCTATTTCTATTTTTAATTCTCTCAACTTTTTTTGAACAGAACCAAAATTTTCACGCGAGGTACTAAGTGTGACAAGGGTATCTTCAATATCAATTTCTTCAGCACCGGCATCAATCAATTCCAATTCCCATTCGTCACGATTTATTTTCGGTTCCGGAAATGTAATAATTCCTTTTTGATCAAAAATAAATTCATGCGTTCCGGGAGGAACCAATTGTCCATTGTATTTGCCTAAAATATGTCTGATATTCGCAACGGAGCGATTGGTATTATCAGTGGTACATTCAATAACTAAGGCTACTTTATTCCCGGTAAGGCCTTCATAGGTTATTTCAGTGAAATTTTCAGCATCAGCACCACTTGCCTTTTTAATGGAGCGCTCAATATTTTCTTTCGGCATATTATTGCTTTTAGCAGCTTGTATGGCTGCATAAAGCCTGGCATTACCATCAGTATCCGGCCCTCCAAGCTTTACTGAAACTTGAATTTCCTTCAATAGCTTGGTATAAATTGCCGAACGTTTATTATCGTTTGCGCCTTTTTGCCTTTTTATTTTCGACCACCTTGAATGTCCCGACATAATTTAAATTAGGGTATCAAATTAAAAAAACAAATTACAAATGGATCACTTCACCATAGGCGGCCGCAGCAGCTTCCATGATGGCTTCACTCATGGTTGGATGCGGATGTACTGCCTTGATAATTTCATGGGCAGTGGTTTCCAATTTGCGCGCCAAAACAATTTCAGCAATCATTTCCGTAACGCCGGCACCGACCATGTGGGCGCCTAAACATTCACCGTATTTTGCATCAAAAATTAGTTTTACGAAGCCATCCTTATTACCGGCGGCACTGGCTTTACCGGAAGCGGAGAATGGAAATTTTCCAACCTTGATATCATAACCTGCATCCTTCGCCGCTTTTTCGGTATAGCCAACAGAGGCTACTTCCGGTTGCGCATAAGTACAGGCAGGGATATTATTATAATCTAAAGGCTCTACATGTTGGCCCGCAATTTTCTCTACACAAATAATACCTTCGGCAGAAGCCACATGCGCCAAAGCCGGGCCTTTCACAATATCACCGATGGCATAAATGCCCTTTACACTGGTATTATAATAATCATCGGTGACCACAATGCCTTTTTCAACCTTTACGCCGGCTTCTTCCAAACCTAAATTTTCAAGATTTGGCGTAATGCCTACTGCGGATAAAACGACATCGCATTCTATCACTTCCACACCTTTTTTAGTTTTGACGGAAACTTTACATTTTGGTCCGCCGGTATCAACACTTTCTACAGAAGATTCCGTCATAATAGTGATGCCTTGCTTTTTGAAAGAACGAGACATTTGCTTGCTCACTTCTTCATCCTCTCTTGGAAATATTTCAGGCATAAATTCAACGATGGTTACTTTTGTTCCCAAGGAATTATAAAAATAACCGAACTCACTGCCTATGGCTCCACTACCAATCACTACCATGCTTTGAGGCAAGGTAGGCAAAGTCATGGCTTCACGATAACCGATAATTTTTTTACCGTCAATTTTAATATTCGGAAGGTCACGAGAACGTGCTCCGGTGGCCAACATAATATGGGCAGCTTCATATATTTTCTTAGAACCATCAGCGGCTAATACTTCTACTTTTTTATCCTTGGTCAATTTTGCAGTGCCGGTAATGACTTCAATTTTATTTTTTTTAAATAAAAAGTCAATCCCTTTACTCATACCGTTAGCAACATCCCTGCTTCTTTTAATTACCGCCGGGAAATCCGCATGGGCCCCTGAAGTAGTTATTCCATAATCCGCTGAATGATTAATATATTCAAATACTAGGGCAGATTTCAAAAGTGCTTTGGTAGGAATACATCCCCAGTTTAAGCAAATCCCTCCAAGAGATTCTCTTTCTATAACTCCCACTTTCATACCAAGTTGCGATGCGCGAATGGCAGCTACATAACCGCCGGGTCCGCTGCCAATTACTAAAAGGTCGTATGCCATTTTATTTTTTTAGTTTTATAATTATGGGTGCAAAGATATAAAAAAGACTCGAGTAGAAAATCCCTCCTTACTTAGCAAAAACGATAGGTATTTCTTATGAAAATAATTTACTAAATGTAACCAAATAACATGGCTTAAATCCTCATAATCAAATAATCACAATTATTATTGCAGGAATTTAATTTTAAATCGATAGTTTTGTACCAGCAATGCAGGAACAAAAAAAAGCCTATCTCCTTCTCCATTTGTCGGTTTTCTTATGGGGCTTTACTGCAATTTTGGGCAAATTAATCTCTATTCGTGAAGTTCCTTTGGTATGGTTCAGAATGATGCTTACCTGCGGAATGATGTTATTTCTCCCCATACTTTGGAAGGCTTTCAAAACATTAAATAAAAAAAATATCGCCCAATTGCTGGGCATCGGATTTTTAGTTTGTTTCCATTGGTTATGCTTTTATGGGAGTATCAAATATGCAAATGCATCCATAGCATTGTGTTGTTTGGCAACTACCTCATTGATTACTTCCTTTTTAGAACCGCTTATCAATCGTTCTAAACTCAAAAAACATGAAATATTTTTAGGCCTGCTCATCATTCCTGCTATTGGCATGGTGGTGTATTATACCAAATTTTATTTTACCGGAATTATTTTAGGTTTAGGGGCTGCATTTTTTGCTTCCTTTTTCACCATACTTAATCATAAAATGGTTCAAAAAACTAATCCCGTAGGAATGACATTTATAGAGTTATTAGGCGGATTTTTATTTTTGAGTCTGTTTCTTCCTTTGTTTTTTTATTTACATCCGGAGGCAGCATTTATCCCTTCGCAAGCAGATTGGTATTATTTATTTATTTTGTCAGGCGCTTGCACCATACTACCCTTCATTATTTCTCTACAAGCACTGAAACATATTTCTGCCTTTGCATCTGTACTTACGGTTAATTTAGAACCTGTATACGGGATTTTATTAGCCATCCCGTTTTTTCATGAAAACAGGGAATTGAATCCACAATTTTATATTGGGACCGCAATCATTATAGCCATTGTATTTATCCATCCATTTTTGGATAAAAAAAGAGAAAAAGAAATAGTTGAAATAAAAAATTAAATAGTACCCATGCTATTCCCGGCAATATAAGAAGTAGTCCATGCCGCTTGAAAATTAAAACCTCCGGTGATGGCATCAATATCCAAAACCTCTCCGGCAAAATACATTCCTTTGCATTTTTTACTTTCCATCGTTTTAAAATCTACATCCTTTAAACTGATTCCGCCGGCCGTGACAAATTCTTCTTTAAAGGTACTTTTACCGTCAACTTTCAAAGTATTTCTTAGTAATATTTCTATTAAAATATTATTTTGCTTTTTAGAAATATCCGCCCATTTTAATTGATCAGTAATACCCGCTTGTTCATACATCCATTTCCATAAGCGCGAAGGAATTTCACGAAAAGGAGATTGAGTTCCGATCAATTTCTTATTATTTTCAGTTTTAAATTTTTCTAAATATGCACGCAAAGATTCTTCCTTAAATTCCGGTAGCCAATTGATGGAAACATCAAACAAATAATTCAAATCATGCAATGTTCTGGCACCCCATGCGGATAAACGCAAAATTACCGGACCGCTTAAACCCCAATGAGTAATCAGCAGAGGTCCTTGTTGAATAAGTTTAGTGCCTAAAATTTTAACTTCGGCTTTTTCCACAGAAATGCCGGATAAATGTGCTAAGGGATGTTGCTTTAAATTAAAAGTAAAAAGGGATGGAACAGGTGGAATTATATCATGTCCTAAGGCCTGTAACCATTTAAAATTTTCAATTTGAGGTGCCCCGCCGGTAGCGATCAGAATTTTATCAAAAATAAAACTGTTTCCATCCTTGTCCTGCACGTTAAAACCGGGTGCTAAATAGTGTACTTTAATTTGCTGCAAATTGGTATAAATTTTAACTTTTGCCAATTTAGCTGCTTCCGTCAAAGCCTGAATTATGGTTTCGGATTTATTGGTATCAGGAAACATTCGTCCATCAGCTTCCGTTTTTAAAGTTACTCCTTGAGTAGCAAACCATGCAATGGTATCATTTACACTAAAGCGTTCAAATGCAGAACGTAACTCTTTGGCTCCCCGCGGATAATGCTGTACTAAGCGAGCATTATCAAGGCAATGGTGGGTAACATTACAGCGTCCACCACCGGAAATAAGTACTTTAGCTAAAAGTTTTGTGCTCTTTTCCAATAAAATAACTTCAGCATTGGGATTGGCTTGAGCTGCTTGGATAGCACCAAAAAAGCCGGCAGCGCCTGCACCCAGTATCCCAATTTTCATTTTTTTATTATTATTTTACGGGACAACAAAAGTCTGTATTTTCTCTTACATATGAAACACCTAATTTTGTAGGATGAAAAATTACATTAACACCCTATTTTTTATTGGCCTAGTTATATTAAGTTCCTGTGTTGTAGGTAAGAAAAATTTCACTTCTGAATTAACCGCCCGTCAGGATTGTGAGGCCAAAAATAAAATTTTGACAGAAAGGACTGCCAGTTTGGAACATGATACCACTGAATACGGCATTAAATACAGATCACTGGAAAATGCTAAAAATTATCTGGAACAAGTCAGTTCTTCAGAAAAGGAGCATTTAAGTTCAGAATTAAATGAAAAAGGCAAGCAATTAAGTGCTAAAGAACAATTGCTATTGGATCGTGAAAAAAAGCTGAAAGAGATGCAGGATTTAATGGCAAAAAAGGATGCCGCCGTCAATGCTCTCAGAACCAAAGTTGCTGAAGCCATGATGGGTTTTAAATCTGATGATTTAACCGTACAAATGAAAAATGGCAAGGTATATGTTTCCATGCAGGAAAAATTATTATTTAAATCAGGCAGTGCCAAGGTAGACCCTAAAGGCATAGAAGCTTTACAAAAGCTGGCAGATGTCCTTCAAAAAAACTTAGATATTGATATTATGATTGAAGGACATACCGATAATATTCCGCTGAAACGGGAAAAATATAAAGATAATTGGGATTTATCTGCAGCCAGGGCATTATCTATAGTACGAATTTTAACCGAAGGCAATGGTATAGATCCCAAAAGAATTACTGCCGCCGGAAGAAGTCAATTTATGCCTATCGCCTCAAATGAAACGCCGGAAGGCAGGGCAAAAAATAGAAGGACTGAAATAATACTTTCCCCTAAATTGGATGAGTTAATGAAAATCCTCGAAGAAAAATAAATATAAGATGCATTATTATTTCCATGAAGACATTGATCCGCAGACCAGCCGCTTTGAATTAAATGCGGATGAATCTCATCATGCCGTTAAAGTTTTGCGACAAAATAAGGGAGATATACTTAATCTTCTAAATGGGAAAGGAGGGATTTTTGAGGCTCAAATAATAGAGGCCCATCCCAAAGGATGCCTCATGGAAATTATCAAAGCAAGCTTTAATGCGGCCTTTGAACCTAAAATACATATTGCATTATCTTTTTTAAAAAACAGGGATCGCATGGAGTGGTTTCTAGAAAAGGCCATTGAAATCGGAGTTTCGGAAATCAGCTTTTTTACGTCCAAACACAGTGAAAAAAAATCAAGTAATGAGGAAAGATTATTGAAAATCGGCATTAGTGCCTTAAAGCAATCCGGGAATACCTGGTTGCCTAAAATAAATGCGCATGTCAGTTTTGAAGGTCTTTTAAACGAAGCGATGACTCATAAATATATCGCTTATTGTCCGGTGGAAAGCAGCCAACATTTAACGCATTTTGCCAATCATTCTGATGCGCTGGTTCTTATTGGGCCTGAAGGCGATTTTACGGAGGAAGAAGTTGCACAAGCCCATGCAAAAGGATTTATTTCAGTTAGTTTAGGTGAACAAAGATTGCGTGCGGAAACTGCTGCATTGGTATCTTTATTAACTTTGAAACTCAAAAATGCATAATTTTTGTTAGAAGAGATTATATAAATGCTTAGCATGAAAAAAACACTATTTATATTTGTCCTCGGGATTCTGGTCAGTGGGGTAATATACGGACAAAAAAAAGGCGTAAAAATCGGACTATTAAAATACAATGGAGGGGGAGATTGGTATGCCAACCCAACTTCATTGCCCAATTTAATTGCCTTTTGCAATAAACAAATTGGCACCTCCATAGCACCTGAGGCTGATGAGGTAGAAGTAGGCAGTAAAGAAATTTTTAATTACCCGTTTTTGCACATGACCGGGCATGGTAATGTGGTATTTTCAGCCTCCGAACAACAAAACCTAAGAGCTTACCTTTTGGGTGGCGGTTTTTTACATATTGATGATAATTATGGAATGGATCAATATATCCGACCTGAATTGAAAAAATTATTTCCTGAACTTCAGTTAATAGAAATCCCTTATAATCATCCTATTTTTCATCAAAAATATAGTTTCCCCAATGGGGTACCGAAAATACATGAACATGATGGGAAACCTGCCCAAGCCTTTGGTTTAGTTTATGAAGGACGCCTGATTTTAATGTACACCTATCAATGTGATTTAGGCGATGGATGGGAAGATTATGAAGTACATAAGGACCCTCCTGCCATTCATGAAAAAGCCTTGGAAATGGGGTCAAATATAATTCAGTATGTATTTATGCAGAATTAGAACTATTTAGTTCGTGCTTCCATGGAACTCAAACTATCAATAACGGTTTGCATAACTTCCCCATAAATAATAGGATGTTTGAAATAATATTCCATGCTTTTAAGCATTTGCTTGCGATCTACTTTATTTTTCAATGCAATTTGCTGATATCTTAATTGCATTAATTTTTTAGCAGAATCCTGAGCAAGATGTAAATCAGTAACCGCTGATTCAGCAATAAAAACATCAAGATATATTTCTTTCATCCTATCTTCGCTCAGGATATTGGCAGGTATAGTCTTAGCAGGATCAGAGGAACAAGCCGAAAGAACCAATAAACATAAAACAAAATTAAGAAGCCAATTACGCATTTCTATTTACTATGAGGATATTACAAGAAAATCTAAGCGAACTTAAAAAATCAATTGATGAGGACAAAATTACATTGGTAGCCGTTACCAAAACCCATCCTGTTGAAAAAATTATGGAAATATATCAATTGGGGCAAAGAGATATGGGGGAAAATCGTGTACAAGAGCTCTTAGAAAAGAAAGATCATTTGCCTTCGGATATCAAATGGCACCTCATCGGCCATTTGCAAAGGAATAAGGTTAAGTACATTGCATCCTTTGTTCACCTCATCCATTCAGTAGATAGTTTAAAGCTTTTAGAAGAAATAAATAAGGAAGCCCAAAAGGTGGATCGTGTGATCCCTGTTTTATTGCAAGTATATATAGCACAAGAGGAAACAAAATTCGGCTTAGAGGAGCAAGAGATTGAAGTAATACTTCAATCAGAGGCCTATAAATCTATGAATAACATTAATATAGTAGGATTAATGGGCGTGGCTACTTTGACCGAGGATGAAGAACAAATCCGAACTGAATTTAAAGTATTGCACCATATTTTTAATTTTATAAAGACAAAGTATTTTAGTGATAAGTCCTCTTTCGAAACCCTTTCTATGGGAATGTCCGCAGATTATAAAATAGCCATTGAAGAAGGCAGTACCCTCATCCGGGTCGGTTCCATTTTATTCGGTGAAAGAAATTATAAAGACATCAATTTATAAACTGACAAAATTTCAGTTTATTGATTTTGGCAACAATCTTGATAAGCTTTTCCTGTAAAAATTAAAAAATTTAATCTCCATGTCAAAACAAGGTACCTTAAGTATTCATACAGAGAATATTTTCCCAATTATTAAAAAATTCCTGTATTCTGACCATGAAATATTTCTCAGAGAATTGGTTGCCAATGCAGTAGATGCTTCTCAAAAACTCAAAATGCTTGCTTCATCCTCTGAATTTGATGGTGAAATGGGCGATATGACCATTAAAATAAGTATCGATAAAGAGCATAAAACACTTAGTATTTCGGATGGTGGGATTGGCATGAATGAAGAAGAGGTTGAAAAATACATCAATCAAATTGCATTTTCCAGTGCTGAAGAATTTGTTCAAAAATATTCCGACAAATCTGAAGGGACCAATATTATCGGGCATTTCGGATTAGGATTTTATTCGGCCTTTATGGTGGCCAACAAAGTTGAATTTAATACTAAAAGCTATCGTGCAGCAGATCCGGCGGTGCATTGGGAATGCGAAGGTCAAACCAGTTTTTCCATGGCAGCTTCGGATAAGGCAGATCGCGGCACAACCATTACTTTATATATTAATGAAGATTCAGAAGAGTTTTTAGAAGCTTCACGTATTGAAGGCATTTTAAAGAAGTATTGTTCCTTCATGCCGGTAGAAATTTCATTTGATGGTAAAACCATTAATAATACCAAACCATTATGGTTGAAAAAACCTTCAGACATTAAAGTGGAAGAGTACCAAGAATTTTATAAGGAGCTTTATCCATTTGCAGAAGATCCTTTATTCTGGATTCATTTAAATGTTGATTATCCATTTAATCTTACCGGTATTTTATATTTCCCTAAGGTTTCCAATACTTTTGAAGTTCAAAAAAATAAGATACACCTTTATTCCAACCAAGTTTTTATTACCGATGAAGTAAAGGAAATAGTCCCTGAATTTTTAACCTTATTACATGGTGTCATCGATTCTCCGGATATCCCGCTAAATGTATCACGTTCCTATTTGCAAAGTGATGCTAATGTTAAAAAAATTAGCACCTATATTGTAAAGAAAGCTGCTGAGAAATTGGCAGAACTTTTTAAAGATGACAGGAAAAGTTTTGAAGATAAATGGGAAGATATCGGGTTCTTCATTAAATACGGTATGCTAACCGATGATAAGTTTTATGACAAGGCCAAAGACTTTGTTTTATTAAATGATATCGACGACAAGTTCTATACCTTGGAGGAATATACGGCCAAGGTTAAGCCATTACAAACAGACAAAAATGATCGAATGGTTTGGTTATATACCTTCCATCACGAAATACAAGATAGTTTTGTTCAGAGCGCTATTAAACGGGGGTATAATGTATTAAAATTCCCGCACCCTATTGATAATCATTTTATGCAGCAGTTAGAAACCAAATTGGATAAAGTGAGCATTAAACGTGTGGATTCTGATACCATCGATCGTCTGATTGATAAAGATGAAAAAACAGAATCAGTATTATCTGCTGATGAACAAAAAGAGGTTTCTGATTTATATATTGCCGCTGTTAATGACACAAAATATACGATCAAAACTGAAGCATTATCACCTGATGAGGCTCCGGTAATGATCACTCAGAGCGAATGGATGCGCAGAATGATGGATATGCAGCGCATGAATGGTATGAATGTGGGGGATAATTTCCCGGGCGGATATGATGTGATTGTTAATACTAATCATCCTTTGGCCAAAAAATTAGTAGGTATGCGCAAGGATGAAAAGAAGAAAGATTTTGCAAAACATCTTTTTAATTTAGCACGTCTTACTCAAAATATGCTGGCCGGAAAAGATATGACTGAGTTTGTTCAAAGAAGTATCGAATTTTTAGATTAAGGTGTATATTTTCAAAAAAAAAGGAGCAGTACTTACTGCTCTTTTTTTTGTCTTTATATTTAATACTAATTTACGCGTTTTAAATCCACTTGACTTACCGGTACGGTAATCATAGGCACCGTTTCAGTAGTGACCGAACTGGTATCTAATCCAAATGCTTTTTCCTCTGATAAACTTAAACTTTTTAATACCGAATACACGGACATTAAAAATTCCTCAAAAGTGGAAAGCTTATAATCATAATTTAAAATTCGTTCAATAACAATAAATCTAAAATCCCCGACTACATGATGCTTCTTTAAGCTATCATAGCGGCTGATTACATCCACTTCTCTTTTTAAAGAAAGATCCTCTACTACCTTTCTAAAATATAAATTTACCCTAGGTGCTACCCTGAAACCTAAACGGAATTCAATTTTAAATACTTTTTCAGGCACTAAAACTTTTACTTTGTATTCCTGGGTATGCGGGTCGTCCAATACATCTACATGGACGAACCAATATATATCAGCCCGCTTTGGTGACTTATTGAAAATAGAATAAATAATTTTAGTTTCAATTTCATTCGGAAAATCAGCACTGGTTAAATAAACCAAATTGGTAGAATACTTAGGAATGGAATGGTCTTCACTAAGCTCTTTCAGCATGGGTAAATACTGGTCTAATTTTACAAATTCAGTAAATCTGTTTTTAATTTTTCTGGCTCGGAACCAGATTAACATAATGCAAATTAAGAAGGAGCTAATCGCCACCGTCACCCAGCCGCCATGTTCTAATTTTTCCAAATTTGCAATTAAAAAAACAATTTCGATGGTTAAATAAATGAGCAAAGTCATTGCAATTAAAACGAAATTGATCCTTTTAAATCTTAAGTAAAAACTTAATAAAATCGTAGTGGAAAGCATGGTGAGCGTAATGGCTAAACCATAGGCTCCTTCCATATGACTGGATTCTTTAAATAACAATACTATACCAATACAGCCTGCGCATAACAGCCAATTAATACTGGGAATATATACCTGCCCCCTTTGATTGGACGGGTACATCATTTTAACTTTCGGCCAGATATTTAATCGAATGGCCTCACTGATTAAAGTATAAGAGCCGGTAATGAGCGCCTGGCTGGCAATGATAGTGGCCAAAGTGGCAATGATAATACCCGGCAAACGAAACCATTCAGGCATCATTAAATAAAAAGGACTGGGATTATTTACATTAATCTGCGCTAAAGTATGTCCGGAATGGGTCAATAGCCATGCCCCTTGACCGAAATAATTAAGCAGTAAAGTAATTTTTACAAATATCCAACTGATTTGAATATTGGGCCTACCACAATGGCCTAAATCAGAATATAATGCCTCAGCACCGGTGGTGCAAAGGAATACAGACCCCAAAAGCCAAAAGGCGTTGGGATAATGTGCTAAGAAATCATACACATAAAAGGGGCTTATGGCCTTCAATACGCCCGGTTCACGAATGATCCAAGGCAAGCCTACTACGGCAATCATTAAAAACCACAACATCATGACCGGCCCGAAGGAATTACCAACAACCTGTGTGCCAAATCTTTGGAATATAAATAAGGCAATAATTATAGTAATTACGATCGGTACTACATATATATTGGGGTCAATCAATTTTAAACCTTCTATAGCAGAAGTGACTGAAATAGGAGGCGTAATAATTCCATCTGCCAGTAGTGAACTTCCCCCAATAATAGCGGGTATTACTAAATATTTAGCATGGCGCCTGACCAAGGCATACAAAGAAAATATACCGCCTTCCCCCCTATTATCTGCTCTTAAAGTTAAGACCACATACTTCAAGGTTGTTTGAAAAGTAAGTGTCCAGAAAATACAGGAAATACCGCCAAGAATTAAATTTGGGCTGATGGTTTGGGTATTGATAATAGCAGACAATACATATAATGGTGAAGTCCCAATATCCCCAAATACTATACCTAAGGTAATTAATACCCCGGCTGCCGATAGTTTAGTAAAATGACTATTACTCACTGACCCGAATTAAGGTTGCAAACTTACATTATTTTAGTGGCTGAATGTATTAAATCTAAAGGATTCATTTTTTAGCATCGCAATAATTTAGAACCAATCAAAATACCTATTCTTTAGGCACAAAAATATTGAAGTCCTTTTGTATCTTTGCTAGGCAAAATTACCCTTATGTTATTAACCCAAGAACAGTTAAAGGAGTTAAAAATCAACGGCTACCTCATCATTAGAAACGTATTGACCGCTCAAGAAATTGAGCAATTGCGTAAAGTAAGCATAGATTTTTTTACCAACGAAAGCAATCCCATTATTTATATTTTTTCAGGGAAAACCAAATCCAATGCCATGAATGCCATTCCGGGTTTGCGTTTTTTATTGAAAAACGAAAAAATTGCACAAATCATGAAAGATGTGTGCGGACCGGACGTAAGATATGCACATCATAGTGATGCCCATTATAATATGCTTAGCGGATGGCATAAGGATAATTATGGGGATGATGATTGGGCAGTAGGTCCAGAAGGAGAAACCTACCATGCTTATAAAATGGCTTTTTACTTGCAGGACCATTCCAATAATAACTATGGTTTAACCGTAAGGAAAGGCTCTCATTTATTACGCGAACTTAATAAAGGAGAAGTAATTGATTTACATTCCAAACCGGGGGATGCTGTAGTTTTTGACATGCGCATTTCGCATATTGGAAAAGAACCGGACTTGTTTGAAAAGATTTTAAAATTCATCTTTAGAGATCCTAAAACCCAAGCTAAATTATTTGAAAGATATCGTAAAATGATGGGGATTCCGGACAAAATCTCTGTATTTTTCGGATTCGGAGTTCCTAATAGATTTACCCAAGAACATATAGATAAGACTATTGCCAGACAAAACAAACAAAACAAAGCCAGTAATTATACCATAGATCCGGAAGTGGTGAAAAACCTGGAAGAAGTCGGATTACATTATTAAGCTTTTAAAAAGCCTCTTTCCAGGGTATATCAGGATTTTCATCCAATGGAATATCAAGGGAATCCGAGGCTATTTTTAAATATTTTTGAGCTCTTCCATTAAGCTTTACATCAAACTGCGCAGTATCTACTAAATCCTTATCCAACTTAGTATATGCAACGAGTTTAGAAGTGATAAGCTTATAATAATTATTGGCATGTTTCTTTAAATGTCCCTTTTTATCAAAATAGTACATAAAGCTTTTAGGAGATGGAATAATCATTCCTAAAAACACGCATTCCTGTAAGTTTAATTGTGAAGGATGTTTATTAAAATAGAAGCGTGAAGCTTCTCCAATACCATAAACATCGGGGCCCCATTCAATAATATTTAAATACACTTCATAGATTCTTTTCTTAGAGGCAATATGCAAGTTTTCAATCATCCAAGTCATCAAAGCTTCTTCCAATTTACGGTCAATGGTTTTCTTCCTGGATAAAAACACATTTTTAACCAATTGCTGAGTAATGGTACTTCCCCCTTTTTTAAAACTATGGGTTTTTAAATTTTCAACAATTGATTTGGCAAATGCATCCTGATTAAACCCTTTGTTCCAAAAGAAATCACCATCTTCGGAATTTACCACCACATCTTTTAAGTATTTAGCAATCGTATCATAATGGGCATATAATGGATTGTCTTCACCTACCGTGATATGCCTATTGCTGCCAAAAGGAATATAGGTGAAATCGTTATTGAGTTTATTTAAGTTACAAAGTCCAAAATCCAAAACTTTTAAATGCTCACCCGTAAATGTGGAATTAAAATACACACTATCATATTTTGGAAGGGATAAATAAAAGCCCAGATGATAATTTAGTTGACCGCTAAGCTTCATGGTTTTTACCTTATCAAAAGTAGCATCCGGCAAGGCATTGAGAAACTTTTGTGCTTCCATCGGTGCCATATTCATGCAAATTTTCAAGTCCTTAGGTTCCTTAATTCTGGAATAAATTCCAATATTGGCTAACAAACCATTAATGCTGATATAACTACTGCTGTCTATGGCAATTTGATCCTTATTAATATCCAAACGATAATCCAAAATGCCATCATTCACCACAATGGTATCTTTGGAAATTTTAGGATTATATATTTCTAAACCTTTACCCTCAATTTTACCTTCAATCTTTATATCACTAGAGCCATTATCAAACTTACGCAGCTCAAGATTAAATTCATGGAATGCAAAATCAAAATGTAAATTTCTTTTTATTTTATTTATATTTACATATCCCGACTGATTGGTTTTAAATGTAAAATTTCCGGTGATGTCATTTTTATTAAACACACCCGATAAATTCCATACCTGTTGATCACCATTTAAATTGGCAGAAAAATCACCTTTCAATTGTTCATCAACATAAGAAAGAGAACGCATGGTAATAAAAATATTATCCGCCTTGGTTTTATAAACAAAATTAATATTGTGCATTTGCAATTGCTCCGGAAGGAAATCTGTTACAGATTCCACAATACCGCTAATTCTTTTAAAGCGTAAAAATTTATCTGCCGAATCAATTGGAGCAGTTGTTTTTTTCTTTTTAAGTAAACGCAGATATTGCAATTTAAAAATTCCATTTTCGGCATTTACATCGGATAAGGCAATGCTACCCGTTAACAAATGAAAAATATGGATTTTTAATTGGGCTTTGTTTAGATAAACAAAAGTATCCTTGCTTTCCGTAGCGCACAATAAATTTTCAGTAGTTATTTCCGAAAAGCCGCTTAAATTGAATTTACTGTAGCTTAATTCGAGATGATATTGATTTTTTAATTTGG
The DNA here is from genome assembly GCA_903829945.1 of uncultured bacterium. Lineage (GTDB taxonomy): Bacteria > Bacteroidota > Bacteroidia > CAILMK01 > CAILMK01 > CAILMK01. The sequence continues at coordinate 54,677 of CAIKRV010000084.1, forward strand.
TTTTAGCTTTGGCAATCGCTAAATCCAACAACCAACCTTTCAATAAAAACAATAAAACAAATGCAAGTAAAAAAAGGATCAAGGTCCATTTAATTACCTTGGGCAGCGTCTTATTTCGTTGGGGAGGATAATGCATTTAAGCTTTCAAAATTATTTTATTAAGAGAATTATAATTCATTTATAAGCAATTATTTTGATCGTGGATGAAAGGTGGTGATCACTTCTTTCAAGTAACCGGAATCCATATGGGTATAAATTTCGGTGGTAATAATGGAGGCATGGCCCAACATTTCCTGAACCGCCCTTAAATCAGCACCGGCTTCTACTAGATGTGTAGCAAACGAATGTCTGAAAGTATGCGGACTAATATCTTTTTCAATCCCTGCTTTTTTAGCTAAATCCTTAATAATTAAAAAAACCATGACCCTGGATAGATTTTTGCCAAATTTGTTTAAAAAGACAAAATCCTCAAATCCGTGTTTAATGTCCAGATGATTTCTGACAGTATTAATGTATTTTTTTAATTGCTTACGAGCCACCTTGCCTATGGGCACCAATCGTTCTTTATTACCCTTACCAATAACACTGACAATCTCCTCCTCAAAATCAATTTTGCTGAGCTTTAAATCTACCAATTCGGATACCCGCAAACCGCATGCATAAAGCGTTTCCAACATGGCGGCATTTCGCTCACCATCGGGTTTGCTCCTATCTATTTGTGCGATCATAGCCTCAATTTCCTCACGGGATAAAACCTCAGGCAAGGCACGTTTTAAGCGCGGGGTAGATAATAATTCTGCCGGATTGCTTTGCAGGATGCCTTCAGCAATTAAATAAATAAAAAATCCTTTAATGCCGGAAATAATTCGTGCTTGAGAGGTAGCGGTCATACCCAATTCTGCAATCCAATCTACAAATGTGGTCAAATGTTTTAAGCTAAGCTTGGAAAGCGGTAGTTCGGGATGTGCTAAATCCAGATATTGAAAAAGCTTTTCAATATCTCTGATATACGCTTCAATGCTATTATCTGAAAGATTTTTTTCTACTTTCAGGTAAATAGAAAATGGGCGTATATGTGCATTGAAATTCAAAAACTATTGTGCTAATTTTTAGTGGAAAATGTACTTAAATATTTCCAATGAGTAAACTATAAAAAATCAACTTGCGGCTGATGTAATAGTAAATCTTCAAATACTTGACGTTGACGAATGAGGTGCGCTTTGCCTTTATAAACCATAATCTCTGCCGGTTTCAAACGTGAGTTATAATTACTACTCATACTAAATCCATAAGCACCTGCATTCAAAATTGCCAAGGTATCACCCATCCTTACTTCACTTAAAAGTCTATCCGTACCAAAGGTATCTGTTTCGCAGATATTCCCCACTACAGAATAAGGATGTTTTTCTAAAGACGGATTAGAAATATTGACAATTTCATGATACGCATCATACATCATTGGTCGAATCAAATGATTTAAACCGGAATCCACTCCTGCTATAGTAATATTCGCTGCTGTTGCTTTTAACACATTTACGTTGACCAGTAAATACCCTGAGCGGCTAACTAAATACTTGCCGGGTTCACACCATAATTCCAAAGTTTTGCCATAATTTTTACAAAAAGCATTAAATCTAGCACATACTTCTTTGCCCAACTGCTCTATATCCGTGGAAGCATCATCCTCTTTATAGGCTACTTTAAATCCGGAACCGAAGTCTAAATAATTTAGTTGTGAAAAATACTTAGCCGTATCAAACAAAACTTCCAATCCTTTTAAAAATGAATTTACGTCTTTAATATCAGAGCCGGAATGCATATGCAAACCTTCAATTACAATTTCATGCTTTTGGCAAATGGCAATAATATCATCAATCTGATGAATGGAAATGCCAAATTTAGACCCTAAATGTGCTGTCTGAATTTTAATATTTCCTCCTGCTACGATATGCGGATTTAAACGAATACAAACCGGTTTGGTATTACCGTATCGGATGCCAAATTCATTTAAAATATGTAAATTATCAATATTTAGCCTTACACCCAAGGCTGCTGCTTCCACGATTTCGTCAATAGAAACACTATTCGGCGTAAAAATAATATTATCCGGAGCAAATCCGGCCAGAATACCCAGCTTTACCTCTTGGATAGAAACCGTATCTAATCCGCAACCTAAGTGAAGAATAAATTTTAATATACTGAGATTGGTATTTGCTTTACAAGCATATTTAGGCTTAAAATTAAGTTCTGAAAATGCCGACATTAAGCGATGGTATTGTGCTTCGATAATATTGGCATCATAGACATATAGGGGCGTCCCGAATTTTTCTGCAATACTTAATGCAGGCATTCCGCCGATAAGAAATGGGTGGGAAAATGTTTCCATTGGGCAAAGTTAAGAAATTGACATCTAAATAGGTCTGTCGGGTTAAACTTTGCTTAATGCCTATTCATTATGCCTGAAAAAATACAGCCTTACGCTATACTCAAAATAAATTATTTTAATCTTTTTCCAGTGTTTTTCGAATCCGCCATTCAGCGGGATAATGATTATTAATACGATTACCGATATTCTTGGCCCAGCCTAGCGCTACGCCTTGATAGGTATATAAAAACCATCCCTTAGCTAAGCCTTCAACGGGGGGCATTGCCTGCCTTTGTTGATATTCCAAAGCCTTTCTCTGGTCTAATGCTACACAAGGAATGGACAAATCATATAATCCTGACATCGCTAAATCATGGTCAGGAATAAAAACGCCGCGTATTAAAACCCCGGCCTGAATACCCAGTTTTTTAATTTCCAATTTGGATCTTAAAAACAACATATCTACCTCCAAGTGTTTGGGCAATAAATAGACTTGTTCGTGGTCTATATAAATATTAAAACTGATCGCTTCCCCAATAAATTGATTAATAATTTCTAATTCGGATGCATTGGGCTTGCGCAATGAAGTTTTGGCCGGTTTCCCATGATATACATTCGAATTAAATTGAGAACGTAAGGCGGCTACAAATAAACCCTCTCCTTTAACCTTATGAGGAAAACAATAATAGCCCTTCTGGATTTTATCATCCTCAATTACTTCAATTTCAGTCATACCCCAATCCGCTGCTGATGAAATTTCCAAGGGCATTAAGGCGTCTCCATGGCTCTGATATAATTTTTGAAAATGATTTTCATTCTCATCGGCTTCAAATGTACAGGTAGAATATACCAATATCCCATCCGGCGCTAATAATGGAATAGCCTGTTCTAAAATATGCTCCTGAATAGCGCTGCATTGTGCTACTAAGCCTTCCGACCATTGTGCAATGGCATCCTGATCTTTACGGAACATACCTTCGCCGGAACAAGGTGCATCCACTAAAATAACATCAAAAAATCCAATTAATCCCGAAAAATCCTCCGCCTTATTTTTAGTAATAATAAGATTAGGATATCCCCATTTAATGAGGTTCTCCTGCAAAATGGAATTGCGTTTGCCCACCATTTCATTACTGACCAATAAACTTCCTTTACTGAGGAAAGAAAGAAGTAATGAGCTTTTTCCGCCGGGTGCAGCACATAAATCTAAAACTTTTAAATCCTTTGAAAAATCAATCACATTTGCAAAAAACATGGATGATGCTTCCTGTGCATAATAAGCACCTGCGTGATATAAAGGATCAAAAACAAATGCCGGCCTTTCTTTTAAATATTTACCATATTCGCACCAAGGCACCGGCTCTTCGTCTGAAAAAAGATGCTTGCCTTTGCGCGGATTAATCCGAATGGAAACAGGAACTTTATTATTTAAGGCATTGAAGAAGGCCGGTGCCTCTTCCCCTAAACGTGCTTCGATTTTTGAAATAAATATTTTTGGTAATGACATTTTTATTCGTAAAGTAAACTACAACCCCTTAAGTCAGAATTATCAAAACGACCAAGTACTTCAAAGGTATCTTCATTATGTAATTTACCCAAATCTTTTACTGCAATAAAACTACATGAAAATAAATTAGCGAGATCAATAATATTAATACCCCCGGTTTGCCCTTGGGGAACATAAGAAAAAGGATCATTCACTTCCCTGATTAATATACGCATCCAAGGACTACTGTGGTATATGCCATTCCCTTTGGAATAGGCTTGCGAAAGTAATTCAGTCATTCCATATTCCGAATGAATGGTATTTACCTTAAATTTATCCATCAAGATGGCATGAAGTTCCTCACGTATTAATTCAGTTCTTCGACCCTTCATGCCCCCGGTTTCCATGACAATTACATCACTCAAATCTATTTGAAATTGCTCCGCAAAATCCAACAAAGCAAAGCTGACGCCCATTAAAAATTTCTTCTTAGTGCTTTTTATGACTAAGGCATTTGCCAATGCTTCATGATTATATAAATACCAGTGATTATTTCCATTTCCGCTTTCAGCCATCAAAAAATGCATCATATAAACCAAGGAAGAATTTTCTCTTTCTGCATAAGCCGGTAAAAGTGCATAAAAAATATAATCTTTTACAGATCCGTAAGCATCTTCAAAAGCTTTTAAAATGGCTTGCTGATAAATTTCTTCCTCTGCTAAATAGTGCTTTGCATGATTGATTCCGGTAGTGCCGCTGCTTTGAAAATACCGGCCTACTTCCATATTTTCCGTTATTATCGGTTCATTTTTAAAAAATTCTACCGGTAAAAATGGAATTTCTTCAACTTTTTTGATTGAAGAAGGGTTTATATCCAAGTATTCAAGATATTTGCGATATAAGTTAACATGCCTAGCCTGAAATTGAAATACTTCCAAAGCAAGTTCGTTAAAAGCTTCAGGAGCAGAATAAAAAATTCTGTTCTTCAGGCTGTTTATTTCGGAAGTAGTCATAGCTTGAGAAAAATCTTGCAAATATCTATTTTTTTCATCGGATGTACACTACTTATAGCAGGATGTTATAAACGGGAAATTTTTTCAATTGTTCCTGAAATAAGCTTAGGGAGTTACAATATGGTTCATGTAGGTGATGGCATTGACTCCTTTTCATTTACGCTTAACTATAAAGATGGTGACGGAGATATAGGGTACAAACCGACCGATACGTATAAACCCTATGATACCGGAAGCTATTTTTATTCTTGTTTATTTATCCAGTACCTGGAATTGCAAAATGGTCACTATGTATATGTAAAGGATCCTTTATACAATATTGACACGATCCAATATTCATTTCGATTGCCGGCTTTAAACAATTTAAACAGACCTCAGCCCATCAGCGGCAATATAAATTTCGGAATTTATTTGAATCATAAAACTATTTATAAAACATTTAAATTCAGAATATTACTTTTTGATAAGGCCCTCCATGAAAGCAATATTATTGAAACCCCTCCTATGCAGCGCGGCAATTAATTATTCATAACGCAATGCCTCGATAGGACGCATATGGGCGGCTTTTCGTGCCGGTAAATATCCAAATATAATACCGATAAAGGTTGCCGATCCAAAGGCAAATATGACGGAATTAGTAGTAATGATTATGGGCCATCCGGCAAAAAGTCCTACTAAATTTGAAAATAACACACCTAATCCCAATCCGATAAAGCCACCGATTAAGCTTAAAAATACGGCTTCTATCAGGAATTGTAATAAAATATCTTTCCCTTTTGCGCCAATGGCCATTCTTAGTCCTATTTCACGGGTACGCTCGGTAATGGAAACCAACATGATATTCATAATTCCAATACCGCCAACGATTAAAGAAATAAAGGCCATAATGGTTAATAATACGCCCAAAACAGTACTGATGGAGCCAAATATATTACTGATTTCTGATTGTGTACGAATAGTAAAATCGGCATCCTCGGGATCCAAAATTTTATGCCTTTGCATCAAAATTTCAGTAATTTCATCCACTGCTTTATTGGTCACTTTTTCATTGGTAGAAGAAGCAATTATTTGTCCTACATTAGTGGTTCCCAACATTCTTTTCTGAACGGTATAAAATGGGCCGAGAATAACATCATCTTGGTCCTGCCCAAAGCTATTTTGCCCTTTTTTCTCTAAAATACCAATCACTCTAAAAGGAATTTTATTAATTCGTATGGTTTGTCCTAAGGCATTGGCCCCGGCACCAAATAAATTGGTAACGACCGTTTCACCGATGATGCAAACTTTAGCACTGCTTTTATTTTCGGCCATGGTAAAGCAAGTACCCTTTGGGATTTTAAGATTCCTAACGGTAAAATATTCAGTATTGACGCCGAAAATTGAAGTATGCCAGTTTTGAGAACCATAAACTGTTTGTGCGGAAGTTCGTACAATTGGAGAAAGTGCAGAAATATCCGGACAAAACTCTCGGATGGCATCAGCATCTTCAACCGTCATATTTTGACCGGTACCGGCATCCGAACGTACGCCGCCGTTATTTTGAGCGCCCGGCATAATCATAATTGCATTTACACCCAAACTTGAAAAGGATGATTTAATACTTGAACTCGATCCTTCACCGATGCCCATCATGGTAACAATCGAGGCCACGCCTATAATAATACCAATCATGGTAAGAATGGTTCTCAATTTGTTCTTCATTAAAGAACGATAGGCTATTTTTATCAGATTGGAAAATCGCATATCAAATAGTAATTTCTTTAGGTGGTAGTTTTTTTAATTCTTCAGTAGCATTTCGAGGATTTGCAACCATTTCATCTTTAAAGATACTACCATCTCTAAAATGGACATTACGTTTAGTAAATTCTGCAATGTCCGGTTCATGAGTTACCAAAGCAATTGTTTTTCCTAAGGCATTCATTTTTTGAAATATTTCCATTACTTCAAAGGAAGTTCGGGTGTCCAAATTACCGGTAGGTTCATCCGCAAGTATTAAAACCGGATCATTAACAATAGCTCGGGCAATGGCAACCCGCTGTTGCTGTCCACCTGATAATTGATTCGGCATAGAGGCGGCTCTTTCTAATAATCCAACCGATCTTAAGGCCTCCAAAGCACGTTCACGTCTTTCCTTAGCATTTATGTTCGGATTATAAAGCATAGGCAATTCTACATTTTCAATGGCGGGTGTCCTAGGCAATAAATTGTATGCTTGAAATACAAATCCGATTTTTTGATTTCTTAAATCTGCCAATTGATTGGCGGTATTTTTTTTCACATCGATGCCATCTAAGAAATAGTCCCCGGAAGTAGCTACATCCAAGCATCCCAAAATATTCATAATAGTACTTTTCCCGGAACCGCTCGGTCCCATGATAGCTACAAATTCATTTTCATAAATTTTAAGACTAGTCCCTCTAAGCGCCTTGACCACAATATCACCCATGGTATAGGTCTTGGTTAAATCTCTGGTTTCTATGACCGGCTTATCATTCATGTTATTTTTTCTTTGCGCCGAATTTAGGCATGAAAGGACTTCTGGCCGGACCTGCATGGCCTATCACTTCTGATTCTGTTACTACATCATCTCCTTCCTTTATTGGTCCCATTATTTCAGTATAGTTACCATCAGAAATACCTAAAGTAACCTCTACTGCTGAAACTTTATTATCCTTGTTTTTAATCCAAATATTTTGTTTTGAACCCGGTAAATAATAATTCGGTGCAGATGATTTCTTAGAAGAATCAGGAGCAGGGATATTATTAATTAAATAATATTCAGTAGGAGGAACATATTTTATGGCTTTGCTTTGAATTTTCAAAACATTCTTATGATTCTTGACATGAATGGTAATATTGGTCGTCATTCCCGGCATTAATTTTAAATCCTTATTCGGAACGTCAATGACCACAGTATAAGTAACTACATTTTGAACAGTGGTGGGCTGTAATCGTATTTGGGTAACTTTACCGTCAAATACATCCGTTTGATAGGCATCTACCGTAAAGGTTACTTCTTGGTTTAACTGTACATCTCCTATATCAGCTTCGTCAACACTGGCTAAAACCTGCATTTTGGTAAGATCATTGGCAATGGTAAATAATGTAGGTGTACTAAAACTAGCAGCCACTGTTTGTCCCACATCCACAGCCCTGGAAATGACCACCCCGTCAATTGGGGCATAAATGGTAGCATAATTAAGATTAATTTGAGCTCTGTTGAGCTGCGCAATGGCTGAACGCTCTACTGCTACTGCCGTTTCATAATTAGAAACTGACATATCATAATCGGATTGTGCAATGGCTTTTGCAGCCAGCAATTTTGTATTTCTTTCATAATCCCTCGTAGTTTGGGTAACTGCTGCATGCGCTTTGGCTAAATTAGCTTTAGCATCTTCTAAAGCAGCTATTAAAGGAGTTTTATCCAATTCAGCTACGATTTGACCTTTTTTAACATGGGAATTAAAATCAACATTTAGTTTATTAATAATACCGGATACCTGCGTACCCACTTGTACTGTGGTTACTGCACTCAATGTTCCGGTTGCCGTTACATTCAAGTTTACATCGCCGCGCTGTACCTTTGCAGTGGTCCAATTAATGCTTAACTTATTATTGCACGAATAAGAAATTAAGCTTAGGGCAATTATACTGAGCAGTGAAATGCCGGATAAAAATTTATTTTTAATCATTGTATTTTTCTTAGAGTGATATTGGTTTTCCAAGATAGAAATCAAGTACTTTTTGTTTGAAGATAAAATCATATTTGGCTTGAATCAAGGCAGATTTTGCTTGAATATAATTACTATTCTCTATAAATAAATCATTTGCAGTGGAGAATCCTTGGTTAAACCTCGCCAAAATATTATTATATGAAATTTGAGAATAATCTACTTGTTCTTGCGTAGCAATATATTTTTTGCCGGCAGCTTTTAAATCGGTATAGGCTTGTTCTACGCTTTTGCGTAAATCATTCATGGTGCTTTTTTGATTTAACTGCACTTGTTCAATATTTACTTTAGCACGATCCACGCCGGCCTTGGTTTGTAAATTTGTAAATATAGGTACGCTCAAGGAAAACAATAAAGCTTGTCCAAAATTATCACCTACTTGACGCGTAAAAGAATAAGGGCTTGAAATAGGTGTTAAAGTGCTGGTATTAACAGTTACTATTTCAGTAGGATTACTTTTTAAAAAGGCAATATCCCGGGGGGTGATGACAGGCTCGTAAGAAATTAAATTACGAGCACTAGAATAACTTGAAGTTAAGCTGCCGCCTAAGGTTAATTTTGGGAGATAGGCTCCTTTACTGATATTATAACTCATTGCAGCGCTTTGAACTTGCAAATCTGCGCCTTTTATTTGAGGCTGATTGCCTAAGGCCACTTTATAAATCTGATCTGTTGTAGAAGAAGTATCGATTAACGGAATTCCGTTTAATACCGGAATTTCTATTGTAAAATCATCAGAAGCAGGCAATTCCATCAATTGTTCCAAGGTTAGCTTTGCCAGGGCAATTTGATTTTCCGCTGTTATTTCTTGTGATTTATACCCGGCTAATTGCGACTTTAATTGGTACAAGTTAGCTTCCGCCAATTTGCCCACGTCCACCATTATTTTTGTTTTGTCAACATTTATTTGTGCAGCAGCCACCTGACTTTGGGCCACTGCTAATTGTTCTTGTGCCAGAAGAATTTGTAAATAGGCACCGGCAACATTTAAAGCAATATCATTTTTGGTTTTTTCTATTTGCTGTTTTCCGGCATCTACATCCAGACCATATTTTTTAATGGTATTGCGGTATTGAAAACCGTTAAATAAAACAACATTTGAATTGAGTCCAAAATTATTACTTCTAACCGACTCATTTACATACTGATAAGTAGATGGATCCAAGGAACGACCAAAATTAAATCCTTGTGATGCACTTCCATTTAAATTGGGATACAGCGCAGCTTTGGATTGATATTCATTAATGCTATTTAAGGAGTTGTTGGAAATAGTCAATTTTAATTGAATATTTTCTTGCCAAGCCCTATCAATACATTCTCTTAGATTCCAAACTTTTTTTTGTGCGTATGTGCCTGTACTGAAAAGCAATACAAAGAATAGGCTTATTTTTAAGTTTCGCATAGGCAAAGTTTACATTTTATTACAGAATAAAAAACTGATTTTCAACAAAGATTGAAATTATTCTTTTTACTGTAAACGATTCAATAGTTTGCTTAGAAACGATTGAGTCATAATAATGTTACAATTGGCTATGACGTTTGAAGCTTAAAAAAATTGTATCGAATTAAAGATAAATATTTAGTTCCGATAATAACTTATTTACCGAGTTTTTTTAGGATTCTGATTTTCCTTTCAAAACTCATTCCGCTGATTAATCCATATTCGGAAACTGCTGCAATTTCAAAGGTATATTCCTTGCCGTACTCCATGGGCGGAGATACCCATTTTCTTGCATCCTTCGTCAGTGTTTTCTCGGTAACAATCAGTTTTTTGTTTTGGTAAACCTGAAATCCTTTTAAATCAGGAATATTTTCATAACGCCATTCCAAGACTACCCTATTGCTATCTACCTTGATTGGCCATAAATTCGGAAATGGCATCACGCGGGTCGGGGAAAAGACTTCTATTACTTTACAAGGCTCACTTTCATATTTATACTTACTTTGTGCAGACACCTGAAATTTGTACTTTGCCCCTATGGAATTATATACTTCGTATCGATATTGATTATCTTTAATTAAAGGAATAGAAGCCTCCATTAATAATTTTTCGGACGGAGGAAAATTTGCATAAATATGATAGCCCAAAGTCAAAGTATCTTCCATTGATTTTCCATCCCAGGCCAAACTGATGTATTGATGTCCTTTTTCTGAAATGAATTTACCTGTTAAATTCTTAGGCACCGGAGGATTAATAATAGGATTATAAACAAATAATACTTCATTACTCCAACCTACAAATGAAGGATCATCAGTAATCACCGTTACACGATAAGCATAATAGCCCATTACATCTTTAGGTCCGATATCGGAAAATGATCTTGTAGCAACAGGCAATACTTCAGAAATTTTCTTAAAGACATAATTTTTATCCGCACGTTCCACAATAAAGCCTTTTAAAAAAGGTTCTTCTTCCTTTTTAAACTCCCAATTAACCACTACTTCCGGGGGTACACCGGGACTAATCATGGTTTTAAATTCTTTTAAATTAGGTAAAACGTATTTGTGGTATGCTTTCACAGGATCAAATATGGCACTTATCCGTTGACCTTCTGAACCGAAAAGATTTATAGGTGCAACGGCATAGGTATAAAGTTTACCTTCCTCGGCGGTCATATCATAGTAATAAAGTTCTGCCTTTTCTTTTTCAGTACCAATCCAAACCGGACTTTTATTTAGCTTTTCAAAAGCACCGTCACCCTTTTGACGATAAACATTAAAGCCATTTAAATTCAATTTATTGTATTCTTTTACATCCACATTCCAAACCACTTCAATTTTAGTTTTTTTATCGGTTGCCCGCGTAGTAATTTCAATGGGTATAGACAAATTCAATTTTTCACCATAGGTCCAAATAAAGCTCTGTACCGGCTCCTCGGAAGTTTTACCATTAATAACTGTAAATAAACCATACTCATATACTTCATCAAAGGGCATATTTTTATCTATTAAAGCAAATCCGGATAATAATGCAATATTATAATCCAAGCCAAATGCCAATCGCAAATTTTGCAAGGTATTGGGATCATTTTTAACTTGATTATAAAACTCCTTTTTTGAAAATAGCTTTAGACTAAAAAAGGATTTTTTATCCTTTGTGGTGTAGTTATTCAGTGTTTCTTTTAGTTGGGCAATACTTTCTTTATCGCTCAGTATATTGTCATAATCTTTAGATAAGCTTATTTCAGGATATATTAATGATTTACTAAGATCCACCCATTTGGATTGTTTGCCTTCCGTAATAATTCGACGTTTAACGATAAAGCCTTCCAATTTATCCTGCCAAACATCAGCGTACCATAATAATTTGACGGTATTTTTATTTCCTTCACCGTATAAATGGTAAGCATTATTTTGTTGTCCGTGAATTGTAAAAACACTGGTTAATGTTATTATAAAAATGAGATAAATTCTATGCATTGTATAGGGGTGCTATAAAATTATTGGGACTTATAATCCAATATTAAAATCAAATGATTGTGTTGTACCGAAAGGTAAATGTAATGTAGCATTGCCGTAAAAACTAGATTTACCATTTTTTAAATTAATATAACCCCTGCCTACACCATTTACATTCAGATTAGTTTCAAAAAAGAAAGTATTTAATTTTATTGTTCCATCAGCAACTACAATTAATTCGATTGGCCTTTTGAACCCATCCTGACTAAAAATTTCCTTAAATGACCCGGTGCTATTTAAATGCATGGGGCCAATGGTCTCCACACCGGAATTATTTGGTGACTGATAAATAAAACTTACAATACAGGTTCCATCAATTTCACCTAAATAGGTATTTGGTTTATCGCTATTACCAGACATATAAAAATTTGTGGTATTAATGGCAACTAATGATAATTCTCCTGCAATTCTACACAAACTTACACCCCACGTTTTACCGCTATTTCCGTAGTTAATTACACAATTATTAATTACTAGCAAACCGCCGTAACTATCCAAGATAAAGGTTGCCCCCGCTTTTGTACCAACTGACGGATTTCCTAAATTAATGGTGGTCGTAAATTCACCCTTTAGATTTGGCTTTTTTGACGAAAAACCTATGTACCCATTCATGGTCATACTTGGTATGGTTATTAAATTATCATCACTTAATTCACCACTCATAGACATAGATTTCAAGTAGTCGCTCATACCTAATTTCAAATAAATGGAATTTGATTTATTGTTGGCATTATTTGCACTGATGGTGGTTTTATCCTTATCCACCTTATAGTTTAACCCTAGTACACCTTGAATATTATCAACATTAAAACCGGAGCTTAATGCAATATTCGATTTATTGGCAATATTTAATAAGGCATAATTAAATGCATTGGCAGTTGCTGCTCCAATTTCAATATTCCCATCAATTGGCAATTGCCCCAAATTACCTGTGAAGGTACCGGAGAAATTCTGATTAGCATCTAAAATCGCCTTATAGTCTACATTTACAAAAGGAGTAAGTAAATTTCCTGATATTGCAATAGCACTTATATTACCGGCATCATTAATGCTCATATTATTAATAGGAATAACAATATCCGTATTTATAAATAATTCCAATTTTGCATTAATGAGCAAATTACCTGCAGTATATTGGGTATTTATTAAATTAAAATTATATCCGTTATAAAGCACTTTCCCGGCACCTGAAAATTGTGTTAATGCCCCATTCCTAATTTCAAAGGCATTGATGTAAATTCCTTGGTCAAATAAAGGATGCTTTGCCATTAAGGAACCTCTAATTATTGAAATATCAAAATTTTGATTAAAATCCGTCATCAGATTTTGATTTGAGAAAGTCATCCCCAGTGCAAATAAATTATTGGAATGAATATTTGCGTTGCAATTCCCGGCGCCGAATTCCAAATCCAATGCAATACTTCCTTGTGTATGTCCTATTTGATCAATAGTAGCGGTACCGCTACCGTCAGAAAAAACCAAGCCGTTTAAAATACTCAATTCCATTCCTAAATTGAGCGTATTCAAGGTAACATTAAAACCATTAACATTATAAAATGCGCCTCCTATCCCTGTAAAATTTCCTTTATAGGAACCACTGGCATTTAAGCTTGCATTATAAATACTGGCAAGAATTGTTTGAGGACTGCCCTTTACCAAATCCAAATGAATATTTTTTACGCCGGAAAAGTTAAAGTTTCCATTCCACCCATTAACGTTGTTATAGGCAAAACCAATGGGCCCGCTGATGCCTTGTTTGAGTAGCACCAGTCCGCCTGATAATGCTTTATCTTGATTCATGATTACATTCATGGCAATTGCCCCGCCTAAGGCTCCGGAAGGACTTACTTTTAAATTAACATTGTTAATATGTGCATCCAAAAATCCGATTTCGCCTATATCAGCATCACCATTCCAAAGAATAACTACATCCTTAAATTTTCCATTTTGACAATTTTTCTTAAAACTTACAGAAGCTCCATTGATGGGAACTTGTTTTTGAGCAATACCGCCATCCATCACTAAATCAAAGGAAGCATTACCGGAAGTGTAGAGACAATATCCTTGTCCATCCGGTTCAGCAGCGGTAGCGGCAGTATTAAATTTTACTTGCAACGGACCAAAATTCATATTTGTAATCGCCGGGTCGCAATGACAAGAAACCCTGCAATATTTTACCATGGCCACAGCAGAATAAGATACCCCTTGAATGACAAAAACCACCTTAATCGGCGTTAAACTTGTGGTATCATTTAGTTTTATAGTTACTGTTTTTGAATTGGTATTGGATAAACTAACGGCAGTTCCGCTAAGTACAGACCATGAGAATGAGCCTCCGTCATTTTCAGGATAAGGCAAAGCATCTACTTCTCCTGTTTTGGATTGTCCGATACAAATGGTATCAGGAATACTGACTTTAATACTATAAACATTAAAATCAAAAGGCACATCACCGCTTTGATCGCTTACCTTGCCTTCTTGTACCCATCTATTTTCTTCAGCATCCCAAATACCGCCGGATTTAAAATGTACTTGAAAATGACCATTCAGTTTTGCCGGTGCACTCAATCCTGGTGCAGGACTATTACTGACATCCGGATAGACCTTACCTACCCATGTTTTGGTTTCATTTGGTCCGATGGTAAAATCATTGGGGGTGACAGAATATAAAATTGGTCCTTGGGTAGTAATGGTAACAGTGCCATTCTCATTCTTATCGGTGGTTTTAGATTGAGAACCCGTATAGCTGGAATATTCTCCTGTTTGTTTACTTACATATAGCTTTTGGGCATGCAGCACGGATACGCTACTAAGCAAACTGAGGACAATTCCGGAAATACAAATTTTATATTGTTGTAAAATTCTTTTCATGCGTTTTAGAAAATAAAATTCAGATTTGCCGTTCCATAATAATCATTATACTTATTGGCCGGATTGGCATCTCTATAGTTTGAATTTCCTGTTTCTATATAAAAATTAATGTGTGTGTTTATTTCTTGTCTGTATTGTAAAACTAATGAATTTCTTGAATTGGAAGTAGTATATAAAGTGGCTTCATTTTTATTGGAATTATAACCTGCGGTGACGGTAATTTTTGGTTTTTTAAAATTATATGCGATCGCTCCTCCAAAGGTATTAAGTTTTTGCAAGGAACCACCTGCTTTGGTGATGGTATTATAATTTGAATATTGCCCGGTGATCGACAATGGGATATTCAGATTTTGTTGCACCGTAGCAAATATAACACTTGAGTTGCTGTTATTATCAGGTAGGGCCGTATTATTTCTTACAGTTCCGCTATACATCATATTAAAATTAGTTGCTGCTTTACCTTCTTGCAATCTATAATTTAAACCGGCATTATAGGTAAGTAGCTTATCATTAATTTTAAAATCCTGTTCAATATAACTTGTTGTTATTCTGTCATTTTCCCTAAATCCTGCAAAAGCTTGCGGCCATCTTGGATGGGGACTAAAACTTAAATTTGCGATATAATAATTATTAATAACCTTATTGGTAAGCTGATTGTACAAGTTATTATCATTAGTAACGTACTTTAACTGAAGGCCTATTCTGCGTTTCCAAAAATTCATATTATCGCCAATGCTTACTTCTTCAATATCATTTCTCATAAAAGGATTACCAAAGGATTCATATGCCGGACCAACCCTATGATAATCAAATGCAAATTTATTAAAACCCCATTTCAAATTAGCTTTTACAAACCAAGTTGCAGAGGCTAATTTTTGAATTAATAAAGGAGAAGTGGAAGGATTAATAATAATTAAGTTTTTAAAGAAGGAAGGATCAATAGGAAGACTTTGCTTTAGGGTAGTATCTAATTCCAATCGGGTAAATGGGGCTCTGGTATAATCGTTGGTCGTCATGCTCATGGCAAATCCGGCAGATTCTCTGAATACACCATTTTGAGAAAGGATGGATTGATCAAACGATACCGCCAGGTTTTGCTTGGGAGCCGTACCCAACTTTATTGAATTGGTATCATCTTGGGCTCGCAATAAAGTCAATCCAAAAATAGAACCTTCCTGCTCCTTTCCGGCATTAATACGTACTGCAGTCATAGTCCTTCGATAAACCCCCGGATTAACATAAAAGGAATCACGTAAAGCATCATGGCGGATATTATACGGAATAAATGCAGTATCCTTACGTACTTTCAAAATTTGTCCATCCACCGCACGAGTGAGGTCTCCGTGAACAAATAATAAACTGAAACGTCTTAGCTTCAAAATTGCTTCATAACCATGAACACGAACCCCGTTTAAAACCAGAGGATCATAAACCGGAAAATGATCACCGTAATAAGCTTCAAATAAATTATTTTTAATACCAATTCTGAATTTACTTCTGGGTTGCAAATAGGCATAATCGGTATTAGTAAAATACCCGGAAATAGGCATGGACCAAGACTTAAATCGTGGTTCTACCGCAAAAGAAATTTCATGGTTGGCATTTGGTGCTTGTCTTAATCCTTTACCCGGACCGGTAGCAGTATCCAGGCGGGTAGCCATGTTAATAAACCCGGTAATATCAAAATTTCTTTTAGCTACCTGCGGTGCATTAGCATCTCCGCCTAATGAATCTAATTTAGATTTTACAATTTCAAAATCCCATTCCAAAACGGCCAACTGTCCACCATCGCTGGTTTGGGCATTCATTTTTAAATGGTGCATGCCTGCACGCAAATGTTGTAAATAAAGCATGGTTACTTTTTTATCGGTAACTTTTGCTTGAAAATTGATAATAAAACCATCCATCATGAGGCGTACGGATGATTTCTTGAAGGTTTCGCTGTCTAATAATTGTACGGCAATAAATAATTCTCCATCTTTAACCTTAGCACCGTTTTGCGGACTTAGGATTTTAAGATAATCAGTATCCGCTTTGGTTTTACCATTATAGATTCCCAAGCCAAATACTATTATCCCGATAGTAATAAGTATGTAATTCCCTTTCTTCATTAAACTTAATTATATATCCTTCGATGAATGCTTTAAGTAACTGCAGGCATTTCCTTATTTGCCTTTAGGTAAGCCAAACACCTTTTGAACAAAGCCTCCAAAATCCCATCCTAAACTTCCGCTTGGATTGATTTTAATAGTGGCATATTCTTGTACATTGCCATACTTTGCAACTACCGCACAGGTAGTTGGACTATTGCCTGCGGTAAACTTTCCGGACTGTGAAACATATCCGGCTTCAGGAGGCGTAACTCTCCATTCAGGTTTAACACTAACTTTCTCATCCTTAGTATTAAAGGAAATGGCACTTAAAGTAATAGTATCACCGGCATTCATTTCAATATCATTTGGCAATACTTCAATTCTAACAATATTACTATAATCCGGATTGGGCCTTCCAACACTGAACCAATACATTTCACTAGGGATGGCTTGGTCACCTCTGCTGGTTACAATATGGGCCGTAATTTGCCAGGCATAAGTAACGCCCTCTTCCAATGGTCGGGCCGAATTTGGATAAACAAACAAATTAGTACTGATTCCTTTTTGACTGGATATTGGCATTTGAGAAGCAATATCACTGGCCGTGCTTTGTGCTTTGTTTACTTTATAAACTGCAATGTCAAAATTGGAAGCTTGAGAGAACCATTGAAATTGCGGAAACCTGCTCGCTATGGTTTCAGGATCGCCATTTAAAGGAGCACCCGGGCTTATTAATTGTAAGCCGGAGGTTGGATTACTGATACTATTTGTTCCATCCAACACAATTGGATTTCCATCACTACCTAAAATAGGCTTACCGTTATTATCAAATAAACTAATTTCATATTTGTAATCATCAGGAGGAATAACATTGGTAGTAAGTGCAGCATTGATAAAAGATTGACTTGCATTACTGACATCAATTTTATCAAAATCACGATTGGAAAATCTATATAAATTAGAAATTAAATCTCCGCCGCTTATTTTTCGGATGCCGGTACCAATAATGCCATATCTGCTACCCGATACGGTGAGTTTTGCAGTAATACCTTTGGTATAAGAAGCACAATTAAATACTGACACGATAAATAATAGTGGGGCTTTTTTAATGTTATTTACATCAAAATCTGCAAGGGAAATGGTTTGCACAGGCAATACATTTAATGTTGCAGAAATAGTAGCGCCTACTTTAATCACTGAAAAGGCCGCAGGATACTTTACTACTTCATTCCCTGTGCTTACAATAATATCATAATCATTTTCAGGACATGCTGCATCAATATTGATGGATGCAGTTATGGTCCGCTGGTCCTGAACATTAATATTATTAATTTTTATTTTGGCGCTATTTCCAAATTGCACCACGGAGCTTCTTTGAATAAAATGAGTATTAGTACCTCGAAGTACAATATTCATTTGGCTACCTTGAAAGCCTTGATTGGGAAGCACTGAAATTATTTCAGGCTGTTGCGCCCATAAATTCAGAGCGAATAAGGTGAAGATTGAAAAAATGACAAATCGTTTCATAATTATTGCTTTTAAATTTTGCCGTGATTAGATTGCTATCCACATCGGTAATCACAAAGCAAATGTAGTATATCTAAAAAGTTAAAACTATCCTAAGTTAAGGACAGGTTGAAATGGCTTAATAAACGGTGTTCTCCTAAAATTAACGGCGTACTAAAAATCCTTTATATTTTTAATTACCTTCTTTCCGGTATTTAAAAAGTCCTTGATGGATTGGGGGCCACTCATGGAATAAAGGATGTACTTTTTATTATTCATATAGATAAAACTGGGGGTTTGGTAAATGCCCCAACCAGTTAATCGCATATTATTAGAGAAAATATCAGGATCCATTTTATAGCAAACAAAATTGGCGCTATAAAAAGCTATGACTTCTGAATCCAAAAAAACGGGATGCATTTTTCTACATTCATCGCAATGATCCGTACCTATATATATAAATAATGGTTTATGTTGTTCATTACTGGCCTTCAAGGCAGCTTTAAAACTCGAATCCATAAATTTTAATTCGCTTCGCTCTTGAGTAAAGCTGAACATTAAAAAAATGATGCAGGTGTGAATGAAAAAGCGGGGGACTATCCTAATCATTTATAAATATCAATACGGGTTATCGTAAATCTTGGCTCAAAATTATAATTATTTGTTCAATATCAATTACTTAAGTATTAAGTAAGTATAATTTTTTCAATAAAAAACCCCGGTAAACCGGGGTCTTTAACTTAATATAATCTGTAAAATCAATTCTCTTTTGTAAAAGTTTTGGTAATTACTTTACCATTACCGGGCTCAAAGCTAAGGAAATACATGCCTTTTTGAAGATCAGCCACATCCAATTTTAGGAAGTTATCATCTTCTACTCTTTTTTCCTTCACTTTTGCACCAACCACATTATAAATGCGAATTACATAATTACCTCTTTCTCTAAATTTAATGTTTAGATTTTCTCTAACCGGATTAGGATAAAAGGTCATAATAGGATTTTCATCCTGATCTCCATCGCCAATTTCCATGGCAGCAGGAGCATAAGTACTTTCATCAACATTAGAAATAGAAACGGGGGAAGTGGTAGAGGACGCAAATGTTTGAGCCCTTGAGTAGGTTGAAAAAACTGCTAACGCACTGAATATGAGTAAAAATCTTTTCATGTAGTTTTTGTTAGTCTTTAAACTTTTCCTCTTATACATACAAAGATAACAATAAAATTGAAAAATGCAAGAAAAAGCTCAATTAAATTTATATTTCACTGTAAAATATTGTATCT
>CAIKRV010000085.1 GCA_903829945.1 uncultured bacterium
AAAATAAGAGTGAAAATAAATATTTTATACAGATGGTTAAATATGTGATTTTATAGGGAAAACAGACATTTTAAACCATCCTGATAAGTTTCAGAAAAACAAAATATTCCATCTTGATGACCGGCAGTAATGACCACTTTTTCATTTGCAAGATTTGAAGATGTAAACAATCTAAAAATTTCTTCAGCCATAGCAGGGGTACCATAGGGAACATTAGGAAAAGTAGTTGGTAAAATATTTAAATATTTATTCCAAAGAACATGAGCATGAATATGAAAAACGAAATTTATTTTCTTAGAAAGTGAATAAAATGCAGCATGACTTAATGCCTCAGAAGAGGCAGAAAATGTACCTTTAGCACTAAGTTTATTTTCCAAAATATTAAAAGATTTTACAAGTGTAAAATGTTCGTTATTTAAATTTTTTAAGTGACCGGTTTGTGAGGCAGAGATAATAAATTCTTCGTTACCGTATGGATGTAAACGTTTGCTTAAATTACCAAAACCAATACCATCGTCATCTATTCCTATCCAGCCTCGAGTATATAATTGTGCTCTGCAGTATTTTAAATCATCCAGAGCAGCATCGGGTAGGGGAGTAGCCTGATTAAATACTTGATTATATTTTATAACGCCGTCTTTCATCTTAAAATTTTTCCGGAAATAATGAGCAAAGGCCTTCTTTAGTGGCGGCACAAATGCCTCGCTCTGTAATGATGCCGCTTATTAATCGAGCCGGTGTTACATCAAAGCCATAATTACTGACTGGACTATCCACAGGCGCAATTCGGACGGAAATATCACCTGTACCATCCCAGCCTGTGATGTACTTAACTTCATCCGCTGATCTTTCTTCTATAGGAATATTTTCAATACCGTTTTCCATATTAAAATCAATACTGGAGGAAGGAGCAGCCACATAAAATGGAATATTATTATCCGCAGCTGCTAAAGCTTTAAGGTAGGTGCCAATTTTATTGGCAACATCGCCGTTTTTAGTAATTCTATCGGCACCTACAATTACGATATCCACTTTTTTGTGCTGCATTAGATGTCCACCGGCATTATCCACAATCAAACTGTGGGGAACTTTGGCCAAAGACAATTCCCATGCGGTTAAATTAAATCCTTGGTTCCTGGGCCTGGTTTCATCCACCCAGATATGTATGGGTAGCCCTGCTTCCTGTGCATAATATATTGGTGCCGTAGCGGTGCCATAGGATACACAAGCCAAGCGTCCGGCATTGCAATGAGTAAGTATATTTAATTGTTTATCAGCCTTATTTTTTAATAAATTTTTAAAAAGCCCTAAACCGAATTTACCAATGGCTTTACAGTTTTCCACATCCTCATCAACAATATTTTGTGCACAATCATAGGCAGCTTTTATTTTATCAGAGAGAGTATCTTTATCGGACATTGCAGATAATTGTTTGTGGATAGCCCAGGCTAAATTCACTGCAGTAGGCCTGCTTGCCAACAATGCTGCTGCAGCTTTGTTAATAAACACCTCAAAGCTTGTGGATTCCTTAGCTGCTTCCTTGGCGGCTAAATACATACCATAAGCAGCACAAACACCGATAAGTGGTGCTCCACGCACTACCATTTCCTGAATGGCCTGTACTACCTCCTGATGGGTTTTTAGTTGTATTACTTCAACTAAATGAGGAAGTTTCCTTTGATCAAGGACATTAATAATATCCGGATTATTAGTGTCCTGCCAAATACTTTGGCTGTAATATGCCGGCAAATTCATAATACAAAGGTAAACTTTGCTGAAATGCAAAATCCTTCCTTAATGGCGGAATAAATTTTTATACCTTTGAAAAGATGAAGTATTTTTTATCATTTCTTTTTTATTTGTGCACATATCAACATGTTTGTGCACAAACCGCACCTGATATTTCAATTTATATGCTTGGAATAACTCAAGATGGCGGATATCCACATGCTGGATGTGAAAAACCATGTTGCGCGCCGGCATGGAAAATTGACTCCTTGCGGCGCAATGTAGTATCCTTTGCTTTGATGGATTATAAATCTAATAAATGGTGGTTATTTGAAATAACGCCTGACCTGCGGTTTCAGTTAAATTTATTTCATCGTACCCATCCAAATTTTAATTATTTGCCTGATGGAATATTTATTACCCATGCGCATATCGGTCATTATTCAGGCCTATTGCAATTAGGTAAGGAAGTTATGAACACTAAGGGTATCCCTGTGTATATATTACCAAAAATGGCAGATTTCTTAGAAAAAAATGGTCCTTGGAATCAATTAATAACAATTAACAACATTATTATCCACAGATTGTCAATAACTGAACCATTAATTTTAAATAACGATATCAGCATAATCAGCTTTACTGTTCCTCACCGTGATGAATACTCTGAAACTGCCGGTTTTAAAATTATTACGCCGTTCAAAAAATACCTTTTTATACCCGATATTAACAAATGGGAAAAATGGAATAAAAACATAGTGGACGAGGTAGCTCAGGTGGATATTGCACTTTTAGATGCTACCTTTTAAAATACGGATGAATTACCTTATAGAAATATTCAGGACGTTCCTCATCCTACCGTTAAAAGCACTATGATGCTTTTCTCCTACAAGAGCGAGGATATTAAGTCTAAAATTTACTTTATCCACATGAATCATACCAACCCATTATTATGGGATCCTGCCACGCAGACTGAAGTATATAAAAATGGTTTTAACTTTGCTAGGCAAGGTATGACTTTATAACAAAAAAATTGTCAATACAACAAATGAATAATCAAGAGTTTTTACAAAAGGAAGAAGAAAACTATTTACTTGTTTCTAAAAAATTGGAGGCCTTATCAGAGATCATAATTGCCAAGGATTTTAAAAAGTTTTGGGATGCTGTCCGCGATTTAAATGCCTATATCAGAACCTTGGATTTTTTAAGTAAGGAACATAAAATATTATTTAAGGAGCAAATTAATAATCTTTGTATCGACGCTAAGGATGCCCAACAAAAGGATTTTGAATTTAAAGAAACACAAAATAAAAACAAGGCCTTAGCACTTAAAAAAACGATTTTGGACCTCATCAAAAAGGCTATGCAATATGATGGTACGCATTCAGGTATTCAGCAAGCGAATCAACTTTTGGAAACAGCCGGAGAATATTTAAGAAATGCTAAAATTAATCCTGAGGAAGAACGTATTTTCATGCAAAAAGAAGATAAGGATGAAGTATGGGAAGCCTGGAAAGCTGCCAAAAACAAAATGTATGAAAAAAGAGAGGATACCAAGCTTCAAAATTTTAAAAAGGCCAAAGAACGTATTTTAAATTTAGTAGTGGATTTTGAAGAATCCGATCCGTATCAATTATTGGAAGAAGTAAAATCTGCAAGGGCCTATAAGAGTGAATTATTATTGGATAAATCTCATCATGATGAATTAAATGAGTTGTTAAATAAATATTGGGACAGAGCCATTACTAAAATCAATTTGCTGAGAAATGAAAAGCAGGAGAAGCATAAAAAATGGCAAAATGATATGCGGGCTAAAATTGATTATTTTGAAGCTTTGATTCTTAAAAACAAAGAATATATTCTTAGAATAGAAGAACAAATTGAAGAAATAAAAGATAAATTGACGGTTACACATAGTACTATTCATCAGGAGCGTATGGAAATGTGGATGCAGGAAAAGAGAAAGAAAATAGAGGATATTAATTTTAGCAATATTGAAATTAGATCAAAAATAGAGGATATCAAATTAAAAATAGGGGAGGAACCTCTCCCAATGGCCGATACCTCTCTTAATAGCGAAGAAGAAGGTGAAAACCAATAATAAATATTTTTATTGAACGATTATTTTACGAATACCTGCTTCGCCTTGATTTAATTTTAAAATATAAATCCCTGGAATTAAGTTAATGTCAGGACTAAGACCTTTAATAGCAGTGTTTTCTAATGTGGCAGACCATAATAATTGTCCTTGGATATTGTATAATTCAAATACATTTTTTGAATGATTATCTGAATTTAAAACTATCGTGAATTTTCCGCTCGTAGGATTAGGGAAAATTCTAAAATTCGAATAATTATTTTGTTCACTTTGAATGCCTGAAACGACTGCATACTCATAAGCGCCTACATCCAAAGTTAAATCACTTGGACGGCTTTCCATATTGGCCGGATGAACATATTCATCTATAGGCGTTAAAGAAAACATTCCATCATTACCCGGACTGCCTCCTTTATTAATGGCAATAGAACTGGATAATAAATGATAATCGTAATTTTTAGCATCCGTAAATCCGGCATTGCTGATACTGCAAATAATATTATTACTGCTATCTGTTTTAGTAATCGTACCGCTAAGAATACTTCCATTTCCGGCAAAAATATTGTTATAAATTTTAGTAAGTTGAGTGCCATTTTGAACCACTATAAAACTTCCTTTATTTAAATCATTGGCAAAAGTATTATTAATAATAAAGAGCGAACTATCAGGATTGGTAAGTCCTTCCAATCCATATTCCATAATATTAGAATTCTGACTCAGGGGACCTTGCTCAATAATATTTCCTATTAATACTGCATGTCCGCCATTGGGCAAATCTATACTTCTACTGGCTGTTCCGGTGTCTTCATCACTAAAACGATTATATAAAATATAACTGTGATAGGCCCTGCTTTTCAATTCATGGCCGATGCGTGCATGATGCGAGTAATTATATCTGAAGGTCAAACTACGCACATGATTAATATATAAATTATGACTGTAGCCATCTCCATGACCATTATGATTAAATTCTGTATATTCTATCAAAATATCGCTGGTAGCATTATCTCCGGCCAAAATGCCATCTTCATTATCATGGAAATAACATTTTCTTACGGTCAATCCTATGCCTTCCTGTCTAATGCCGGCACCATTCCAACTGGCGCAGGCACAATTGGCAAAAGTAATATTGATGACGCTTGTATTATTACCGCCAATGACCCATATAGCTTTTCCTCCATAACTTGTACCGTGTGCATCCAGCGTTGGTCTGCCACCGATGCCCATTAAGGTTAGGTTATTGGCAGTCCACTTACATACATCAGCGCTATAAGTTGAAGAATCTATGGCAACGGTATCACCATCCGATACCAATCCCGATACTTTTGAAGGAGCGGTATAAGTCCTGCTTGGGCCGACTTTCCAAGTTTTGCCGAAGGTAATTGTGCTGAGTAGGGTAAAACATATTAAAATGGAGTAACGCATTTAACAAAATTAGATATTAAATCCGTTTATAATAACGTTTTCCTTGCGGATTTTTTCGGAGAAACGGTAAAATAAATATTTAAGGAGCAAGCTGAGGACTATTTAAGTTGCGTTTATCATAAGTGCTTTTTTACTAATTTTGAGCCTTCTATATGAAGTCAAAACTTAGGATAGTATTTAAATACCTGCTCATAGCATTTGGCTTCTTTGTGGGCTCCAGTTTATGCTATGTATGCTATCTTAAGTGGTGTCCGCCCTGTACCACCCCTTTAATGTTGGTACGTGCCATAGAGGGGCCCTATAAGCCGGGGACGAAATTCCAGATTAGGTCGGAATGGAAAAATTATGAGGAACTGCCCAAGCAGCTTAAAGTGGCCGTTATTGCTTCCGAAGATCAACAATTCGCTTTTCATCACGGCATAGACTATGGGGCAATTTGGGAAGCTGCAAAACACAATATTAATAGCAATAAAATTGTAGGGGGCTCCACCATTAGTCAGCAAGTAGCAAAAAATATATTTTTGTGGCAGGGGAGGACCTATATTCGAAAATCCTTAGAAGTTTATTTTACCATTTTAATTGAACTCATTTGGGGAAAGGAGAGAATTTTAGAAATGTATTTAAATTGCATAGAAATGGGTGATGGCATCTTCGGGGCAGAGGCGGCCTCCCGGGCCTATTTTCATAAACCATGCGCTCAGATGAGTAAACACGAGGCTGCACTGCTGGCTGCCATATTGCCTAATCCCAGGAAGTTTTCCGCCGTTCATCCCTCTCCATATATAGCTGCCAAAACTGCAAATATTGAACGCTTCATGCGAATGATTAAAGGCACTGATTATTTAAAGAACTTTGAATCTAAAAATACAAAGGATGAAAAATAATCGAAGCCATAGTATAGTTTCAGCATTCTTGTTTTTTGGCCTAATGTTTTTTGGCCATCAATTTTGTAGTGCCCAATACAATCCTTTATTTTTACGTTCCCAACTAATAAATTTCGGCAAAATTCGCCAAGGCAAAGCCCTCCGAACGCGGATAAAATATTTGAATCTTTCGGATACCTCCTTGCAATTGCAAGTGGTGCATCTTGGGCCCTATGATAAGGGTGTATCATGTATATTGGACACAAGAATTATTGCTCCTCATGATTCCGGTACTTTAATTATTACCCTCGGTGCATCGGTGGCCGAAGGAAAATTATCCGATTCATTTGTGATTGATGTAAGCCGACAGGAAATGCTATTGGCCAAAACCGGAATTTCCATAAATGCCGAGGTATTGCCGGCTGCTGCTAAGCGTGGTCCAATATTACTTTTAGAAAATAATGTTTGTGACCTGGGCAAGCTGGAATATGGCAGCCATAATACCTGTTTATTTACTTTTAGAAATGCCGGGGATGAGCCCTTGCAAATTACTATCAGTGCCGATACCGGAACCTGGAAAAGTAATGATTCCTTAGTATTAAATTATCCCGTCAATCCTATTCCTCCCGGAAGGAGTGCTACTATTAAAGCCAGCTTTAGAAATAATAGCTTTGCCGGTGATAAAAAGTATTTGCAATTGGAATGCAATATGCCGGAAAATAAAGGCATCATTACGCTTATTATTAAATCAAATTACAACTAAAATATTATACGATGATTTTAAGTTACGAACCCAAAGACCTACCTGTTGCCAGAGTACATGAAATTCTTTTAGGTACCGTTGCTCCGCGACCGATTGCATGGGCATCCACGGTGGATAAAGAGGGAAGGGTAAATCTTGCTCCTTTCAGCTTCTTTAATGTTTTTGGTTCTAATCCTCCTATTTTGGTTTTTTCTCCCAATCGTAGGGTGAGAGATAATACCTCCAAGCATACTCTTGAAAATATAGAACTCACCAGGGAGTGTGTCATTAATATTGTGAACTATGAATTATGCGGTCAAATGGTATTGAGTTCTGCCGAATATGATGAAGGTGTAAATGAATTTATCAAAGCCGGCCTAAGTATGGAGCCTTCCTTAAAAGTAAAGGCTCCCCGCATATTGGAGGCGCCGGCACAATATGAATGTATTGTTAGGGATATTATCCATACCGGGGATGGCGGCGGTGCTGCCAATCTTATTATTTGTGAGGTGGTGCATATGCATGTTAATGATCATATATTTAATGAGGAAGGAAAAATTGATCCTGTAAAGGTGGATAATGTTGCCAGGATGGGTGGAATTTGGTATTCCAGAGCCGAAAAAGGATTGTTTCAAATGCCTAATCCTAAAGGTCGTTCAAATATCGGTTTTGATGGTATGCCTGAGTTTATTATTCATAGTAAATTTTTAAATGGTTGGGATATTTCTGCTATGGCCGGACTCCCATCTTTGCCTACATCAGAGGAAGTTAATCAATATAAAAGCGAGGCATCCGCGCTTGCGCTTATCAATCAATATTCAGGTGATCAGTTAATTTCCGCTACCCATGAAAAAGCAAAAATATTAATTCGGGAAGGTCATCCCCAAGAGGCATTAGTATTACTTTTGGCCATAGGGGTATAGCGTTTATTTGCTCCTTGATTTTAAAATCAGGGCTAAAATTAAACTCAATACGGAACCGGGTATATTGTTTACAATCATCACAAAAAGTGAGGCTTGCCAAGCAGTAGGCCGCGGTGGTATTTTGGCATGATTACTTACCCAATATACTTTTTGCATAGCAAACCAGGAAGGATTGATCCAGTGCAAATACATAAAACAGGAAAAGCTTAATATTACCCCCGTTACAATCGTCACAGCCAATCCAACTTTTAAGGCCGTGCCGAAATCCAAGGCCCCGCTTAATTTTTTTACTTTAAGCAGTGCAAAAATGAGTACCACCAATAGGCAACCCAGCACCAATAAAAAATTACTGTTGACCAAAGGATTTACCATTTTCCCTAGGGAGGAATGCAATATAGACAAATAAGAAATGCTGCAAATGACACCTCCAATGAGGCCATAACGTAGTTGAGGGGACATGTTTTTATTCTTTGATATTTGTAGCTGAGCTGCTAATTTCTCTTTTTATAAATGCTCCGATAATTAGTGAAATTAATGCTGCTGCCAGGATCCTGCCGGCCAATTCCAATATGGTATTACCCCCCGGTGTTTTTTTAAGCTCCTTCATCAGGTTTTCGAAGGCATCATTGGAGCTTTGTTCATTGTATAAAACGGACACCAAATGATGATTAAAAAACTTAAGATATATATACTGATATACACTAATAATCAAGGCAGCAAATACCATCATTGAAAAGCCGGTGCCAAAGGCTTCCTTATAGGTAATATGCCCAAGCTGAGCCTTTCTTCTTTCTACTACCCCCAATAATATGGCCAAGGCATAAATCGGATAATTGAGCAGCATGATTGATTTGCCTACACCACTTTCATGTCCAATCGTAAAATGAACTACTACATGACTTAAGCTGTAAAGTAGTATGATGAGAAAACCATATTTTATGGAGATTTTCATTTATATTATTCTTGGATCTTGATTCAAATGTAAGAAGTTCTATGCAAAATACGATGTTCACAAAATAAAAAATCAACGCTAAGTATTACCTTTGCCCTCATGTTAGTATTTGACATCACCAAAGAGCTTATTTTCAAGTTTTTGCGTTTTGGAGTCGTTGGCGTTATGGGCACGGCTATTGATTTTGGCTTAACTTTCGTTAGTAAGGAAGTTTTCAAGACTTCTAAGTACTTAGCTAATGCTTTTGGGTTTACCATTGCCGCTACTACCAATTACTTCTTTAATAAATATTGGACCTTTCAAAGTACCACGAACAGTATGAGTAATTTGGCCCTGGAATATGGAAAATTTTTCATCGTGGCATTGATTGGTTTGGGACTTAATACCCTCATTATTTATATACTGACCAAAAAACGCGACACCAATTTTTATATTGCCAAGGTATTTGCTACCGGAGTCGTTTTGTTTTGGAACTTTGGTGCAAACCTGCTTTTCACCTTTGCCAAAGGACATTAATGCTTTGGTTTAATTTCTTATTTTTGTGCATTAACCTAAAAATTAACATATGAGCGTAGTCAAAGAATTCAAAGAGTTTGCAACCAAGGGTAGTGTCATTGATTTGGCGGTGGGTGTAGTGATTGGTGGTGCGTTTCAAAAAATTGTAGACTCTGCGGTAAACGATATTATTATGCCTCCGCTTGGTTTCATCATCGGTGGCATTGATTTTAAAGATATTGTTTTACATCTAAATAGTAAGGTTAATATTCGGGTGGGCAATTTTGTGCAAGTCATTCTGCAATTTCTCATTATGGCTTTTGCCATTTTCTTAATGGTTAAAATTATGAATAAAATGAGAAGGCAAAAGGCTGCAGAGGAAGAACAAACTCCTCCCGCTGTTTAAATTCCTTTCTTTATTAAATTAATACTGCCATCGGCACTGATTTCAAAAAATACACTTTTTGAAGTCGGGTCCTTAGCGCCTGATACATCGGATTGCATTACCTGAATGGAATAATCATCATTGACGGTAGCATTGCGTTCCAAAATATTTACGCCGTCGCCTTCTTGGAAGGCCACGCAGATACCGCCTATCATTTCAGCTTTGGCATTCATGGTGCATAAAAAATAATATTCCCCCTGATCTTTCTTGCGGATAATAACGCCGTATATTCCTTTTTTGGAAGTTAAAAACATTTTTTCCCCGTAGTATTGTGAAGCTCCTGCATTTTTTCCTAAATCCGGCACATCCTTAACCGTAAAAGGGGAAGTAAAACTTTTAACGGCACATAGGTTTTCTATGACCTTACTATCTATCACATGAGTTTTCCCGTTCAGGTCATCAGGGATTAATAAAGGCAATTTGCTGGAATCAAAATTTTCTAAAAACCTCCCAATGACACTGGTGTCTTTTTGAGGAATATTTGCTTGTTCTTTTGGCTTTACGGAAGAAGAACAACTATATAAGGTTGACAGTATGAATACAGTAATTAGTAAGCGTTTTATCATCATCCAAAATTTGCGGTAAAATTATGGTTTAAATCTCGTAAAGCGATAAACTTCCTGCTTTTCTGAGTATTTTAAATCATTAAATCCTATTATTTATTCTTTTTATACTAAAATTGATTCCTGAGCGTTATGCTTTAATAATTGTTTGTTTTAGGTAGTGTTGTTTATTTTATTGGTGTCTTCCTCTACCGGGAAGACACCATTATTTAAGGACTAAGGTAAATATAAAGCTTTCCTCTCCAATGCTATTATAAGCTCTTGATATACATAAATTAAGTACTTATTTCTCTCTTCCTCTGTTTCTCTTTCTCATCCCCTCCGTCCGCATCGCGGCCACCTCCCCTTTCCAAGGTGAGGAGTTTTGACGTCGTCAAAACATATGATGTTCGCTGAGGTTGGTTGTTTCATTTTTGCTTAATAATTTTATTCGTCGCAAATAATGTTCCGCTTCAGCGGAACTCCTCCACTTAGCAAGGGGAGGTGCCCGGAGGGCGGAGGGGATTGTGTTCTCTATCCGCTCTCTTCACACTTAAAATACCCCTAATTTTTTGTCAAAAAACTTAGGGGCATTCTTCTTCCTCTGCGATATTTTCCAATTTCGCTTGCAGGTAATCATGTACGTTGGTGAAATAGCGGACGCCATCAATATCCTCGTATTTACGAGCATTATTTATGGCCGTGCCCATCACCTCTTGCTGTTTTTCTGTAATAGACGGTGAGTTGCTTGAATTATTAAAATTAGATTGATTGAAGTTAGATACGGATGTATCTATAGTTTGGACTTGTTCCTTAGGAGTATCAGGAGGGGTATAGGAACTGCATGGCCTCACCGTGTAGGTGACGGCATTGAGCGTAGAAATTCTTCTACGTCTCCGCTTTCTGGGTTTAAATATGCGACCGTATAATAAAGGCATGCCAATAAGTCGCTCTGCTTCTTCTCTCGTGATATCACTGGAATAGCAGGAACGTAAATCATTGGTAGCGCGAAGGAC
>CAIKRV010000086.1 GCA_903829945.1 uncultured bacterium
AGCCTTAGAACAAGTTATTTTCAAAGAGTTAAATACAATCAGTAAAAGCTTAGGTTTATTAGCGGAGGAACATAAGCATATTGCTATGTTGGCCAGAACCCATGGTCAAGCCGCCTCTCCTACCCGACTTGGAAAAGAAATAATGGTTTTCTTTGAGCGATTAAACAAACAAATTTTACTTCTTGAAAACACCAGCTTATATGGAAAATTTGGAGGAGCAACGGGTAATTTTAATGCTCATGTAGTTGCTTTCCCTCATATTAATTGGGTAAATTTTGCCAATAGCTTTCTTTTTGAAGCCTTTGGTTTGCAAAGAAATACATTTACCACCCAAATTGATCATTATGATGAATTGGCAGAAATATTAGATACCATTCAACGTATTAATGTTATTCTCATTGACTTTTGTAGAGATATCTGGACCTATATTTCTATGGATTATTTCAAGCAAAAAGTAAATAAAGATGAAGTTGGATCATCGGCCATGCCTCATAAAGTAAATCCCATTGATTTTGAAAATGCTGAAGGAAATTTGGGTATTGCCAATGCAATTTTGGGTCATTTAAGCCGCAAATTACCCATCAGCAGATTGCAAAGAGACTTAACGGACTCAACGGTATTAAGAAATATTGGAGTCCCCTTAGCGCATGCCCTGATTGCATATGAATCCATTAAGAAAGGTATTTCCAAACTAATTGTGAATGAAGAAAAAATAAATCAGGATTTGGAACAAAATTGGGCGGTGGTGACTGAGGCCATTCAAACTATTTTAAGGAGAGAAAACTTCCCGCATCCTTATGAAAAATTAAAACAATTTTCAAGAGGTAAAACACAATTAAACAAGGCAGATTTTATAGAATTTATTAATAGTTTAGCCATTCCGGATAGTACTAAGGAGGAGTTATTAAAAATCACTCCGTTTAACTATACAGGTGTGTAACAGGAAAAAGCAAGTGTTGGTAAACTACTCATATAAAATTGTAATTTTGAACCCGAAAAACAAGCAGAATGAAAATTCTTTTAGATAAAATCAACGTTCCCGGTATTAATACTTTTGAGGTTTACCGGAGAGAAGGAGGATATAGAGCTGTTGAAAAGGCTTTAAAAACCATGACCCCGGACCAGGTAGTAGAAGAAGTAAAAACTTCCGGACTACGTGGTAGAGGAGGTGCTGGATTTCCTACCGGAATGAAATGGAGTTTTATTGATAAAACAAGTTCAAATCCGCATTATTTGGTTTGTAATGCTGATGAAAGCGAACCCGGAACTTTTAAGGATCGCTATTTGATGCAAAATTCCCCTCATAGCTTAATTGAAGGAATGATAGTATCTTCCTTTGCCTTAGAAGCTAAATTATCCTATATTTATGTTCGAGGAGAATTAAAATTTATTATCAAGATTCTTGAAAAAGCAATTGCAGAAGCTTATGCCAATGGCTTTTTAGGCAAAAATATACTTGGCAGCGGTTATGATTTGGATTTATATGTTCAACCCGGTGGCGGAGCCTATATCTGTGGTGAAGAAACTGCTTTGCTAGAATCATTAGAAGGCAAGCGAGGAAATCCAAGAATTAAGCCGCCATTTCCAGCCGTAAAAGGATTATGGGCCAGCCCAACCGTAGTTAATAATGTAGAAACCATTGCTGCTACAACATGGATTGTAAATAATGGCGGTGCCGAATATGCCAAAATTGGCATCGGTCGCTCTACCGGAACCAAACTGATATCTGCTTGCGGTCATATTAATAATCCGGGCGTTTACGAAATTGAATTAGGATTGCCGGTTAAGGAATTCTTGTATTCCAATGAATATTGCGGTGGAATTTGGAAAAATCATAAGCTTAAAGCCGTAGTACCCGGAGGTTCCTCCGTTCCAATTTTGCCTGAAGAATTATTTTTAAAAACAGCTGCAGGAGAGGATAGATTAATGAGTTATGAATCCTTATCGGATGGTGGATTTGCTACCGGGAGTATGCTTGGCTCAGGAGGATTTATTGTGTATGATGAAACTGCTTGTATAGTTAAAAATACTTGGAACTTCTCTAGATTTTATCATCATGAAAGCTGTGGTCAATGCAGTCCATGCCGCGAAGGAACCGGATGGATGGAACGCGTATTGCACAGAATAGAATTTGGAAAGGGCAGACCGGAAGATATTGATTTATTAGTAGAGGTTGCCAAAAGAATAGAAGGTAATACTATTTGTCCGCTGGGTGATGCAGCAGCCTGGCCGGTTGCAGCCGCTATTCGTCATTTTAGACATGAATTTGAATACCACATCAAACATCCTGAAAAGGTAATGGATGCAGATCACGTATACCAACCTGGGATGGTCATGGCATAATTGGTGCAAATATAATTAAGCATAAAAAAAGGAGGCTATTGCCTCCTTTTTTTATGCTTAATCGTTCTAGAACTCAAACCATTTCTTTTTGAATCCTATATATAATCCATCCTCTCTATTTTCTAAAGGATAAGAATTTACAAAATATCCCTTGCCACCGGCAGGGCCTCCATCTTTACATCTAAAACCAATGCGATGAATGGGGCAAATAACATTACCCGATTCATCGCATTTACCCATACTTAATGAACCGCCGGCATGGGAACATTTATCATCAATAGCATAATAATTAGATTCCCAATTAACAATACATATTGATTTGCCAATAACCTCTATATATTTCAGCCCCTTATCCGTAGGGAAATGATGGGCTAATTCATAAGTTGAAGCTATCTTATGCCAGCGATAATTTGCCACTTATATCTTGTTAGTGGTATCTTTTTCAGGAGCAGTGCTATTGTCATTTCCGGTTTTAGTGGAATCGCCTGCTGCACCATCTTTAGCACCCTTTTTATCGTCCTTCCCTTGCATATCCTCTTTACCCATGGAAACAAGCCATTTGCCATTTACTTTTTTGCATTTAATGGTAGATGGTTTGTCTTTAGCTTTATCGGAATATGTTACGGTAGCCACATCGCCTTCAATTTTTTCATCAAGCATTTTAATGTCAACCTTTTTATTTTTAATGGAGTCAGGTGCCATGGCTGCAAAACCCGACATCATATCTAATAATTTCCCGGTTTCAGGGGTACAATATTTCTTTGCTTCATCAAATTTACATTGATTGGTCGCTGTAAGAAATTTTTCGGCAACTGCTTTTGGATTATTGCCGGAATTACATGCTGAGAAAAATGCTATTACAACAAGTAATACCATTGAAAAAAGATTTTTTTTCATGTTAATTGATTGATTATGTTAATATTCGAAATAATAAATTTTAGTTGCGTGTGGATTAAGGTATAGATTATCGCAAGCTACATAGGTTTTCCCTGAAACTATGGACAAAGGTATATAATTTTTATCATGATTTACAGCAAATAGAGATTTGTAAATAAACTCAGTACAATACATCTTATTGTCAGTTGCCAAATCAAAATCAGTATCAAATTCTAAACCTGTTTTATAATAATAATTGGCAATAGAATCCAATTTACGGCTTTGTTGAGCATTTAAGTCCAAACGATAAATGCCGAAACAATGATTAGCATTGGGATTGCAAAAAGAAGCTAAAGATTCCTTTCTTAATTTTTTACTAATATTATCCTCCCCTCC
The DNA here is from genome assembly GCA_903829945.1 of uncultured bacterium. GTDB lineage: Bacteria > Bacteroidota > Bacteroidia > CAILMK01 > CAILMK01 > CAILMK01. The sequence goes on from CAIKRV010000086.1 coordinate 3,616, forward strand.
TATGGAATGAAGCACATAAGGTTTTCCATGATCAAAGCTTATAATTCCTGAATGCGAATATCTCTTGTCTTGATGCGAAAATAACACTAAAGAATTGCTGATAAAACCTCTTCCTTTTCTAAAAATCAAGTCTCCTGATTTGAGTAAATTGATGTCCGGCTGAGCCTTCAGCCATTCCGATTGAATGCCATTAGCACTTAAATCAGCTTTGTTATTTTCATTCAGATAAATAAAGCCAAATAACACTATACTTACCACTAGTAATGCAGCACTGCCCAGCAACCAATATAATGTCCTTTTACGCAATTAAATTACTATAAATTTGATAATGGGATATAACCAATTTTCAGTTCATTTTCAGTTACATCACCATTTGCAAACTTACGAATTTCAATGCCATAATCCAGAATTAAATCATTTACATTTAAGACATCATCAATATCAAATTTATCATCAATATGAGAACGAAGGCGTCCTTCATTATTTTGATGATCTACATAGAAAGCATCAGTTTTAGCAATACAAATTGCTTCAGAAATGCTTTTTGCAACTACCAGAATTTTAGAATGCATTTCTTCAAATAATGGAGGTTTATAACCGCCCATATTTATAAAAAAGAGTTTCAAATCTCCTTTATCATGATGGAAAAACTGCCCTTCATTTACTGTAATGGTATAATTATCTATGATTTCTATACTTTGATAAGCATCTATATGTAAATTGACGCCCGGCCAAAATTTTTTCATTGCCGGTACCAGGCTTAACAAATCCGATCCAATTCCAAAAAAGACATCATGTTGTTCAGTCAGCCTACCTACCGGTCGGCAGCCTAATAACACCATAAATAACTTCTTTTTCATACCTCAAAAGTATAAATATTTTCCAGATAAAAAAGTAGCAAAAAGCATCATTTTTAAAAATTAATATTGGAACAATTCCTTTCTATTTTACAATGGGAGCATGGCTATAATTAATAAAAAAGCATTATCATTGCCGTATGAAATATTTCTCCATCCTTTTACTCTTTTTTTGCAGTTTCCAAAACACGATTGGCAATGTTGAAAAGCTTGACAAAGAATACGGATTCCGAAATCATAGCTTTGGAACACTTATCAGTGCTTTTAAAAATTTAGTGTTTACCGGCGGAATCGGTGAAGTTAAAAATTTTGAAAACAGAGCCGACGATTTAAGTTTTGGTGATTATAAGGCTAATAAAATTAGTTATTTTTTTTATAAAAATAAATTTTACAGGTACGTTATAGAAATTAAGGGCATAGAAAATCGAAAAGGTATTCTGGCTTGGTTTCAATCTCAATATGGCCCGGGAGCGCTCAAAAATGCAAAAACAAATAGATACGTATGGATGGGAAAAGAGGTCATTGCAGATTATGTAGAGACGCCTACGGGAGCAATTATAGAGGTCAGCAGTAAACAATATGAAGATTTAATTGAATCAGGTAAGGATAGAGCAGAATAATACACTATACAGCATTATTCCTAATCCGGCAGAATAATTAAATACATTGGCATGTAAGTTTAAATGGATGTTGTTCTGACTGCGTGCACCATTCTGATTAACTTCATAAGTTTGATTTCCAAAATCAAATTGAGATAAAATATAATCCACATGCATTACAAAGGCCAGACTTTTAGTTAATATAATTTTACCGCCAAGGCCAAATAAAAATCCTTTCGTGTTTGCAGTTAAAGCATTCATTTTAACACCCACAGAACCTTTTTCTAAATTGCCGGTAAGGTTAAGTGCCGGTAAGTTCATCTGCATAATACCATATAAAGCTCTGGCATTCATGCTAAATCTAGAATCATCACCGGCCCAGTCATTAAAATACAATCCCGCCATATAATAATTCAGACCATAAAACTGGCCTAAATTATTCCAAGAAACAGTTCCGGAAGCGGGATAAAATAATTTATCGGCACTTTTAAGATCCATGCCATGGGCCATACCACCTGCACATGCAGCAATACCCATATTATCAATAAATTTCCAACTAAAACTTAGCATATAATTAATTCCACGATGTGCATAGCCGGCACCGGTATCCAATTTGTCGGTATAGGCATATTTTCCGAAAGGTACGCTGTATCCCACCGAACCCGAAATAACTATATTTTTACTCGCGCCGAGGGCCACAGTAGGATTCTGACCTTTCATACAAAAAGGGACAAAAAGCACTAAGAGTAAAATACAAAATTTATACATTATTCATTCTCCATTGCTTCGGCAAGCATGGTATCCTTTTCCGGACGCATTTGAGGAAAGAAAATAACATCTTGAATACTTTGAGCATTGGTCATCATCATGGTCAAACGATCAATGCCAATACCCAACCCGGAAGTTGGAGGCATGCCATGTTCTATGGCTCTCAAGAAATCCTCATCCAATATCATGGCTTCTTCGTCGCCTCGCTTTCCTAATTCCAATTGCCCTTCAAAACGTTTACGTTGATCAATCGGGTCATTAAGCTCGGAATAAGCATTACATATTTCCTTGCCTATACAAATAGCTTCAAATCGTTCTACTAATCCCGGTTTGGATCTATGTTTTTTGGCTAATGGTGACATTTCCACCGGATAGTCGGTGATAAAGGTAGGTTGAATTAATTTTGGTTCACAATGCTCACCGAAAATCTCGTCAATGAGTTTACCATAACCCATAGTTGGATCTACATTCACCTTGAGTGATTTTGCAGTTTCCCGCAATTGATCCTCATTCATCCCTTCAATATTTATTCCGGTAAAATGTTCAATGGCTTCAAACATGGTATATCGTTTCCATGGTCTCACAAAATTTACGGTATGTTCTCCATATTTCAACTCAGTGGTTCCGTTTACATCCAAAGCCACACGCTCTACCATTGCTTCAACCAAATTCATCATCCAATTATAATCCTTATAGGCAACATACAATTCCATTTGAGTAAATTCAGGATTATGAAAACGATCCATTCCTTCATTACGAAAATCTTTTGCAAATTCAAATACGCCGTCAAAACCACCAACAATTAATTTTTTTAAATATAATTCATTTGCAATTCGCAAATATAAAGTCATATCTAAAGTATTGTGATGTGTTTTGAAAGGTCGTGCTGCTGCTCCGCCATATATAGGCTGCAATATTGGTGTTTCAACTTCTAAATATCCTTTTTCATTTAAAAAACTGCGCATGGAATTAATCAACTTTGTGCGTTTTAAAAATGTTTCTCTAACATGTGGATTTACGATTAAATCTACATAGCGCTGTCTATATCTTTTTTCAGGATCTGTAAAAGCATCATGGGTAGCACCATCTTTACTTTCCTTTACAATAGGTAATGGGCGTAAAGATTTAGTAAGCAATTTCAATTCTTTTACATGAATAGAAGTTTCTCCCATTTTAGTGATAAATACATATCCTTTCACTCCGATAATATCACCGATATCAAGAAGTTTTTTAAATACTGTATTGTATAAAGTTTTGTCTTCGCCCGGACAAATTTCATCTCTATTAAAATAACATTGAATTTTACCGGAGCTATCCATCAGATCGCCGAAGGAAGCACTGCCCATCACGCGCTGACTCATTAATCTGCCTGCCAAAACTACTTCCGGATATGGATTGTTTTCCGGATCATAATTAGCAAGAATATCTTTGGCAAAATGGCTTACCTCCCATTCTTCCGCAGGATAAGGCTCAATACCTAATTTAGATATTTCTTCTAATTCGTGGCGACGTTGGATTTCTTGTTCTGAAAGTTTATTATCTGTGTGGATCATATTTTATAAAACAACTTTGTAAATATTAATTAAAAAACTGCAAATTAGATTTAAAACTAATTATGCTTCCTTATTCCTGCGAATAATTTCTTCTTTGAGCATTTTTATTTCCCTGATGGCTTGCCCGGCAACTGAACTGTTTTCATCAGCGCGCCTGATTAGATAAGGAGTCACGGAACGAACAGGGCCGTAAGGAACATATTTTACCACGTTAAAACCTGCTGCTGCAAGATTAAAGGAAATATTATCACTCATTCCGTAAAGCTGGGAAAACCATACATTACGATGATTTCGAGGTAAACCTTGTTGAACCAAATATTCAGCACCTAAACGTGAACTTTTCTCATTATGGGTTCCAATAAAAACCATTAAATTATCCAAATTTTCCATACAAAAACGAACAGCATCATCATAATTATTATCTGTTTGTTCCTTGGTGGCATTAATAGGGTCAGGATAATTCATAGCAATAGCTCGAGCTCGTTCCTTTTCCATATAAGCACCTCTAACTAATTTAGCACCTAATTTGTATCCATTGGATTTAGCACGATCAAATGCCTTTTTCAATGCGTCCAAACGATCATGTCGGTACATTTGATAAGTATTGATAACATGAATATCTTCCTTATTATATTTTGCCATCATACTATAGGTCAATTCATCAATAGCTTCTTGAGTATAGTATTCTTCGGCATCAATCATAATTCGATAATTATGTTCGAATGCGGTTTTGCATAAAAGATCAAATCTGGTTTTCGCTTTTTCCCATGAAGCCTCTTCGCTACTATTTAAAGCTTTTCCTTCACTTATCTTTTCCATGATGGCTGAAGAAATAAAAGCAGTAGGCTTAAAAACTGCAAAAATGGTCGTATCATGTGTGGCGGAAAATTTTACATTACTATACAATTCATTAAATGCATGTTCAAAATCAGCTTCACTATGTTTGCCTTCTTCCGAATAATCGAGAATTGACATGACATTAAATTTTGCCAACTTTTCAGCAATAGGCAGGCAACCTTCTAAAGTTTCACCTCCAACAAATTGCTTATATAAGGTAGCCTTTATCGCTGCTTTAACGGGCAATCCTAATTGTATGGCTAACTTTAAACCTGATTTTCCAAGGGCACCAATAACAGGTGTATTTAAAAATCTAAACATCCACTCAGCTTGTTTTAATTCTGAGGTAGTTTTATAACGATAGGCCAGTTTAGTATCGTTAAAATTCACAGCTAATTCCTGTGTTACTGACATATATGTAAATTTTGCTGCAAAGATAATGAAAATTGCATGGCTAAAAAGGTGAGTTTTGTCAGAATAACTTGATTGTGGAAAAAAACTAAAATATACCGCTTTGCATAATAATATATACTTGGTATTCATCAGGTGAAAGTTTCAAACACCTAAAAGGAATACCCATGGTACGCTGCGTTCGGATTTCTGCAGCTGCAGTGAGTTGATTTCTTTCGTCTGCGGATACATTGTTAAACTGATCGGATACGAGAATTAAATCATGTCCTGAATTAGATTGCTCTACATTAAAATTTATTACAGAGCCAATTATTAATTGACTTACAGATATACCATTTTTTTGTAGTGCATCAACAAAAAAAGACTCCAATTTTTTAAATTCAAGCTGGTCCATGTTGCATAAATAACCTAAAACGATATTAGAATTCAGTTAAGTTTAGGCAATATACTAACAAATTGCAGCATTTTTCGCTAAATTTGCAACCCGCATGAAAAATATACGCAATTTTTGTATCATAGCTCATATTGACCACGGTAAGAGTACACTTGCCGATCGCTTACTTCAACAAACTTCAACGGTAGCCCAAAGAGACATGAAGGAGCAACTACTTGATGATATGGACCTTGAAAGAGAAAGAGGTATTACCATCAAGAGCCACGCCATCCAAATGGATTATAAATTAAATGGTCAACAATATAAACTAAACCTTATTGATACTCCCGGCCATGTGGATTTTTCATATGAAGTATCCCGGGCCATTGCCGCTTGTGAAGGCGCACTTTTAATTGTAGATGCGGCGCAAGGCATTGAAGCACAAACAATTTCAAATTTATTTCTGGCACTTGAACAAAACTTGGAAATTATTCCCGTTTTAAATAAAATTGACTTGCCAAGTGCCATGATTGAAGAGGTCACAGACCAAATTATTGAATTGATAGGCTGTAAGAAAGAAGATATTTTATTGGCCAGCGGTAAAACAGGTCTTGGGGTTGATAAAATATTAGAAGCTATTGTAGAGCGCATCCCTGCTCCCGTAGGTGATCCTGAAGCACCTTTACAAGCACTAATTTTTGATTCTGTTTTTAATTCCTATAGAGGAGTAATTGCTTATTTCAGGGTGTTGAACGGCTCCATTAAGCAAGGGGATTGGGTAAAATTTGTAAATACTAAAAAAGAATACCAAGCTGATGAGATTGGTATATTACGTTTGGAAAAACAGCCAATGCAACAAATTTCAGCGGGTGACGTTGGATATATTATATCCGGCATTAAATCAGCCAAGGAAGTTCAAGTTGGGGATACATTAACGCATAGAGAAAGACCATGTCCTGAAGCAATTCAAGGATTTGAAGATGTAAAGCCTATGGTATTTGCCGGTATTTATCCAGTGGATACTGAAGATTACGAAGAACTCCGTGATAGTATGGACCGTTTACAATTAAACGATGCTTCTTTGGTATATGAACCTGAAACTTCTGCGGCACTCGGCTTTGGATTTCGATGTGGATTTCTAGGTATGCTCCACATGGAAATTATTCAGGAAAGATTGGAACGTGAATACAATATGACTGTAATAACTACGGTTCCTAACGTATCTTACCAAGTTTATAATGCCAAAGATGAAATGACCTTGGTCACCAATCCTTCAGATTTACCGGATCCGGGTACCATTAGTTTAATGGAAGAACCATATGTAACCGCTCAAATCATTACAAAATCTGATTATGTAGGCGCCATTATGAAACTTTGCTTAGATAGACGCGGTATATTGAAAAACCAAATTTATCTAACTACCAGTAGGGTGGAAATGACTTTTGAAATTCCACTGGGTGAAATTGTATTCGACTTTTTTGATAAATTAAAATCAATTTCCAGAGGTTATGCATCTTTTGATTATCATCCAATTGGTTTTAGAGAATCACAATTGGTGAAATTAGATATTAAACTTAATGGTGAAGGAGTAGATGCTTTGTCTGCCATTATTCATAGAGATAAAGCATACGATTGGGGTAAAAGAATTTGTGAAAAATTAAAAGAATTATTACCACGTCAACAATTTGAAATTGTTATTCAGGCTGCGATCGGTGCAAAAGTAATTGCAAGAGAAACTGTAAAAGCATTAAGAAAAGATGTAACTGCAAAATGTTATGGCGGGGATATCTCTCGTAAGCGTAAGCTCTTGGAAAAGCAAAAGAAAGGTAAGAAGCGAATGAAGCAAGTAGGGAATGTAGAAATTCCGCAAAGTGCATTTATGGCTGTCTTAAAAATTGACTAAGTAACCTTAATCGTTTATTCGCAAATATTATTTATGGCAAATTATTTAATAAGTTGTTCTAATCCTGAAAAGCATTATATTACTGTAAGAATTCAAACAACTATAAATAAACAAAGCAGTATAAATTTTCAACTTCCTTCCTGGCGACCGGGCAGATATGAATTAGCCAATTATGCTCAAAATATAAAAGAATTTCATGCTTACAATGAGAAAAATGAAATTCTTCCATCCAAAAAAATTACCAAAGACTGTTGGGAAATAAATTGTGCTGACAGCCAAGAAATAATTTTAATATATAGCTATTATGCCTGTCAATTGGATGCCGGTGCTTCCTATTATGATGATAAACAATTATATGTAAATCCGGTAAATTGTTTAGGATATTTTGAAGGTCAAATCGAGGATAAATGCCAATTAAAATTATCAATTCCTAATAATTATAAAATAGCCTCGGCATTAGTATTTGATAAAAATAATGAGGCCATTGCTCAGAATTTTCATCAATTGGCCGATAGCCCTTTCATTGCATCTGATACATTGATGCATGAAGAATATAAAATTGAATCATTTAATTTTCATATTTGGATACAAGGGAAAGCAAATCCGAATTGGGCCAAAATTATCCAAGATTTTACGAAGTTTAGCCAAGCGCAAATAAATATTTACGGAGAGCTGCCTTGCAAAGAATATCATTTTCTATTTCAACTGCCAAATCATAAATTTTATCACGGTGTGGAGCATCTTGATTCCACGGTAATTTGTTTAGGACCGGGGTATCGATTAATGGATAAAGATATTTATGCAGAATTTTTAGGCGTTAGTTCTCATGAACTTTTTCATAGTTGGAATATTAAATCCATTCGCCCTATAGAAATGTTTCCATATGATTATACCAAGGAAAATTATTCTAATTTAGGATACGTTGCCGAAGGTGTAACAACATATTATGGAGATTTAATGCTATTGAGAAGCGGGGTATTTACTTTTGAAGAATACGCTTTAGAGTTTTGTAAAACCTACCAAAAACATATGCAAATGTTTGGTAGAAATTATATGGATTTAGCACAATCCAGTTTTGATACTTGGTTGGACGGATATAAACCGGGCGTTCCGGATAGAAAAATTTCAATGTATTTTAAAGGAATGATTGTAGCACTCATGACCGACATTTCCTTATTTAGAGATACTAAAAATCAGTATGGTTTAGATGAAATAATGCGATTATTATATTTGAAATTCGCAAAGGCTCACAAGGGTTATACCGAGCAAGATTATCTCGATTTAGTTTCCGGGATTGCCCAAAGAAATTATAATACTTTTTTTAAGGATTTTATTTGGGGTGTAGAACCTTTAGAAGCCTATTTAGAGGCCTGTTTGGATTATATAGGTTGTCAAATAAATGAAGTATTTAGCCATGAATTATATGAATCAAAATTCGGGTTTAAAATAAAGGAAGAGAACACAAAATGTGTAGTAGTTCAGATTGCTCCTGAAAGTCCTGCGGATAAAAATACATTAATGCTAAATGATGAAATTATTGCCATTAACGGCATGCAATGTGAGAAGAATAATTTGAATGATTTATTAAGATTTCATGGCGACCAAATTAGTTTAAGTATATTTAGAAGTAAAGAATTAATTGAGGTAAATTTAAAGGCCGGTACGGAAAGATTTTTTCCTAATTATATTTTGTCTAAGAAAAGCAATGCAAATCACTTGCAGAAAGAAAATTTTGAAATTTGGTCAAAAAATAAATTTGAGGCTTAATTGCATTTAGAGGGTAAAATTTAGCACAAAATATTCCTGAGTTCAAATGAGAATATGATGTAAGATTTTAGCTAAAAAAGGATATTATTATTAAAATATCTTTCTCTAATTTTGATTTAAATATTAATAAATGTTAAATCAAGAAGATCTGCGCTACCCCATTGGCAGATTTCACCACACTACTGAAACAAGAAATTAAGAACTAGAAAAAGCAATTAAGGATATCGCAGTTTTTCCATCATGGCTGGAAGAAACTGCTGAACTTATCAGACCGGATCAACTTAATAATACGTATCGGCAAGGTGGGTGGAATATTCGTCAAATTATTCATCATTTGGCTGATAGCCATATTAATGCTTATATACGTTTTAAATTGGCACTAACCGAAACAAAGCCAATTATTAAACCGTATAAGGAAGAATTATGGTCAGAACTAAGTGACGCCAAAAATGAAAATATTTTTTATTCTATTAAAATAATTGAAGGCATTCATGCCCGTTGGGCCTATTTGATGGAAAATATGGATGTAGAACAATTTCAATGCTGCTACATGCACCCCGAAGAATTCAAATTGATTACTTTATCGGAATGTGCCCGGATGTATAGCTGGCATGGCAGACATCATTTAAAACATATACAGAATGCGCTGGATCAAAATCTGGATCAGGAGCTACTAAATAGTATTTTTTAAATATGTGCTGCAATAAGCAGGTCTATTTCCTTATAAGGTAATTGAAAACGTTCACCAATATGTTTACTGGTCAAATTTCCTTTGTAAATATAGACCCCATGCCTAACCCCTTCCATATCCCATAAGTAATTTTTCAATCCGCCATAATCACCGATATCTACAAGTATAGGCGCAAAAATATTACTTAAGGCATAAGAGGCCGTACGGGCCACACGAGATGGAATATTAGGAACGCAATAGTGAATTACACCATGTTTTTCAAAAATAGGATTGGTATGATTGGTTACTTCAGAAGTTTCAAAACAACCGCCTTGGTCTATACTTACATCCACAATTACAGAACCGGCTTTCATTTCAATTACCATTTCTTCAGTAACTACACAAGGGGTTCTACCTTCATCAGCCCGTAAAGCACCTATAACAACATCTGCAGTGCGCAACGCTCTTAATAATATATTCGGATGCATAATGGAAGTATATACGCGAGCGCCTAAATTATTTTGTAATCTTCTAAGTTTATAAAGTGAATTATCAAAAACTTTAACTTCGGCAGCCATCCCGGAGGCAGCACGAGTGGCATAAAGTCCAACGGTACCGGCTCCTAAAATAACTACTTCAGAAGGAGGAATTCCGGAAATACCACCCAACATTACTCCTTTTCCATGATTAATATTACTCAGATATTCGGAAGCAATTTGAATGGAAGCACTCCCCGCAATTTCACTCATTGATTGAATAACAGGATATAAGCCACCCTCATCTTTTAAGTTTTCATAACAAATGGCCGTCACCTTCTTTTTCATCAAAAGTTTTATTTGCTCCGGTGTTAAAACACTTAAATGCAGTGCAGAAATTATACTTTTACCCTCCTCTATCATTTCAATTTCTTCCAAAGATGGAAATGAAACTTTCATAATAATGTCAGACTTATAAACTTCCTTTTTATCAAAGGATATTTTAGCACCGGCCTCTTCGTAATCCTTATCGTAAAATTTGGCTTCCTTGCCTGCTCCTGCCTCTTTTATTACTTCATGGCCATTGGCGACCAATAAATGAACAGCCTGAGGCGTTAATCCTATCCTATTTTCTTGAAATGAAATTTCTTTCGGAATACCAATTTTAAGAGTATTGGAATTTTTACTAACCATTGCAGGTGCTTCCTGTGGAGAAAGTACTGCTTGTTTGGCTATTTCATAAAATGAGGACTTTTTTTCCATAATTAGGAATAACACATTTGTTTGGTGTTGTAAAATTACAAAGGATAAATGACTTTCAGATAAAAGAATTTATTTTTTTAAACCTGGATACTTAGCACTCTATGATTATTTTCTAAAACATCAAAATTTATGGTAATAAAATCATCATCAATGAGATTTAGGGCAATGTCCGGCCATTCAATGAGCTTGTAACCTTCTTCTTTAAAATATTCTTCAAATCCAATTCCGAAGAGCTCGTCTTCATTTTTTATTCTATAAAGATCAAAATGATAAATCGGTGCTTTCCCTTGGTATTCCTGCACCAACGCAAAGGTTGGACTGGATACTTCTGTTGTCACTCCCATTATTTTGCAAAATGCTTTAGTAAATGCTGTTTTACCTGCACCTAAATTACCTCTTAATAAAATAACCCTAATATTAGGATAAGTATTAATTAGGCTTGCTGCAAAAGGCTCAAGCTCCTCTAATGTTGTTATTAGCATACTTGAGATTTAACTTATTTACTATGCATCGTAATTACCGGTATTAACATTTCTTCCAAGGACATGCCGCCATGTTGGAAGGTGTTTTTATAAAAATTTACGAAATAATTATAATTATTCGGATAAACAAAAAAGTAATCTTCCTTTGCAAATACATAGGAGGAACTTAAATGCTGCTGTGGCAAAAAGCCATATTGCAATTTTTTAATGGCAAAAACTTCTTTATCTGTATAATTCAAATTCTTACCATTTTTGTACCTCAAATTTGTAGTCGTATTTCTATCGCCTACAATTTTACTTGGACGTTTTACCCTTACAGAACCATGATCGGTGGTAAGCACAATATTTACTTTCTTTTCAGCAATAATTTTCAGGGCTTCATATAAAGGAGAATGTTCAAACCAACTTGCCGTCAATGATCTGTAAGCTGCTTCATCTTCTGCCAGTTCCTTGATTACCTCCATTTCAGTCCTAACATGTGATAGTAAATCAACGAAATTGTAAACAATTACATTTAGTTTATAAGAATTTAAATTAGCAATATTATCCACCAGATTTTTTCCGGCATCCAAATTGGTGATTTTTTGATAAGAGAATTTTGTGTCTTTTTTAAGTCTAGATAAATGATCTTTAAAGAACTCCTCTTCATGCAAATTTTTACCGCCTTCTTCTTCATCATTTACCCATAAATTCGGAAAACGCTTTTCAATTTCACTAGGAAGCAAGCCTGAAAATATAGCATTACGGGCATAATTAGTTGCCGTTGGAAGAATACTAAAATAGGCGGTATCCTCGTTAATTCTGAAAAGCTCCGCAAATTTTGGTTGTATGGCTTTCCATTGGTCATAACGCATATTATCAATAATAATAAAATACAATGGCTCCGGTTGGTCCATCAATGGTAGCACTTTATTGACAAATAAATTATTCGACATCACCGGTGCATCTCCTTCACCTTTTAGCCAGGATATATAATTCTTTTCAATAAATCTGGTAAAATTGCTATTGGCATCTGTTTTTTGAGCATCAAAAACATCTCTCATTTCGGATGCTGATTTACCCAATTCCATTTCCCAGTATACCAATTTTTGATAGGCTTCAATCCATTCATCCGGACTTAAAGAATCATTTAAGGTCATGCTAAGTCTTCCAAAATCTTGTTGGTAGCTCATCACAATTTTTTCGCTAACGAGCCTCTTATTATCCAATAATTTCTTAACAGACAATAAAACTTGCTTTGGATTTACCGGCTTGATAAGATAGTCGGAAATTTGTGAACCAATAGCATCATCCATCAAAAATTCTTCCTCACTTTTAGTAATCATTACAATGGGAACATCAGGTCGAATCGCTTTTATTCTGGTTAAAGTTTCCAACCCGGTAAGCCCCGGCATATTTTCATCTAAAAAAATTAAATCAAAGAAAGCATGTCTGCACTCATCAATTGCTTCAGTACCACTATGTACCGGAAGAACATCGTATCCTTTTTCCTTTAGAAATAAAATATGAGGTTTTAAAAGATCAATTTCATCATCTGCCCAGAGAATTTTTGGCTGCATTCTATTTGTGTTTTATAGTCTTGATTAAAAAATTAAATTTAATTGTCCGGTATCAGTTTTCTGAACCTTTAGCATCAAACGTTAAGAATTCATTTTTATTGCAATAAATAACAATTTGCAAATTAAGCATTCGAAAGAATGATTTTTAAGCTTTCTTTGCAAAATATTACATCGCAAAGTTGAGTAAAATTAAGATACTAAACGACCCGGTTTACGGATTTGTTCGGATTCCCAGGGAAATTATTTTCACCCTCATGGAGCATCCTTATTTCCAGAGATTAAGGAGAATTAAACAGTTAGGCCTTACGGATATGGTATATCCGGGGGCGCTGCATACCAGATTTCATCATGCCTTAGGTGCCTTGCATTTGATGGATATGGCCATAGAAAATCTCAAATCAAAAGGTGTTGAAATTTCAGATGCTGAGGCGGAGGCTGCTTTAATAGCCATTTTATTGCACGATATCGGTCATGGACCTTTTTCCCATACCTTGGAAAATGTCCTTTCAGAAGATATTCATCATGAAGACATTACACTGTTATTCATGAAAAAATTAAATGCTGAATTAAACGGCCAATTAAGTCTTGCCTTGGATATCTTTCAAAACAAGCACCCAAAGAAATTTCTTTATCAATTAGTTTCCAGTCAGTTAGATGTAGACCGATTGGATTATTTGAACCGTGACAGCTTTTACACCGGTGTTCATGAAGGCGTTATTGGATCAGATAGAATTATCATGATGATGAATGTCGTTAATGACGAATTAGTCATGGAAGAGAAAGGAATATATTCCATTGAGAAATTTTTATTGGCCCGAAGATTTATGTATTGGCAAGTTTACCAACATAAAACCGTAATAGCTGCCGAGGAAATGCTCATTCAGATTTTAAGAAGAGCCAAAATTTTAGCTTTGCAAAACTATCAACTTTTTGCCACTCCTGCCCTATCCTTCTTCTTAAACAACAAAATTAATAAGGATAGCTTCCTGACAGATTCAAAAGTTTTGGATAACTTTGCATTACTTGATGATAATGATGTGATGGCTTCCATTAAATCATGGTGCTTCAGTGATGATATCATTTTATCTTTACTTTGCAAAAAATTGATTAACAGAGACTTGTTAAAGATAGAAATTCATGATACACCGATTCCTCCCGCAAGAATGGAAGGATTATTGAAGCAAACGGCTCAATACTATGGGATCAGTGATCTAGAATCGCAATATTTTGTTTTTAGCAATGAAGTTGAAAACAGTGCATATTCAGCTGAGAGTATTAAAATTAACATTCTGATGAAAGATGGCTCCATACGTGACATAGGAAGTGCATCGGATCAGTATGATATTAGCAGTTTGAGTAAAAAAGTAATAAAGTATTTTATTTGTTATCCAAAAGAAATCCGTCAATGAAAATAACAGTTGCTCAATTAGCTGCTTTGGTTAATGGAAGAATAGAAGGAGACGCTTCCAAAGAAATAACCGGATTCGCCCCGATCAGCGAAGCCGAGGAAGGAGCAATTACTTTTTTAACAAACCCAAAATACAATCATTATTTGTACGAAACTAAGGCGAGTGCTGTTTTAGTCAACGCTGATTTTGTGCCTGAAGGCAGTTTTAAACCAACACTTATTTTCGTTGAGGATGCCTATACTACGGTATCAAATTTATTAGAACAATTTAATGCCTATAAGAATAATAAAAAAGGCATAGAACAACCTTCCTTTGTTGGTACAAATGTCAAACTTGGCGAAGATATTTATATAGGAGCATTTGCTTATATCGGAGAAAACAGCAAAATAGGGAATAATGTAAAAATTTATCCCCAAGTTTATATTGGCGATAATGTAATTATTGGAGACAATACGACCTTATACGCAGGTGTTAAAATATATTCCGGATGTTCCGTAGGTAACAATTGCATATTACATTCCGGATGTGTAGTTGGTAGTGATGGTTTTGGGTTTGCACCACAACAAGACGGTTCCTATAAAAAGGTACCTCAAAATGGAGTAGTTATTATTAAAAATAATGTTGAAATAGGAGCTAATACAACTATTGACCGTGCTACCATGCAAGCCACCATCATTGAGGATGGCGTTAAGTTGGATAACTTAATACAAATAGCGCATAATGTAGAAATCGGTGAAAATACTGCCATTGCTGCACAAACAGGAATATCGGGTTCTACAAAAATTGGCAAATCTTGTATTATTGCAGGACAAGTTGGAATTGTAGGCCACATCAGTATAGCAGATGCCACTATGATTGGTGCACAGAGTGGAATATCAAAAACCATTAAAACTCCGGGACAAAAATGGTTTGGGTCACCTGCCATAGATTACAAAGAAGCCTTGAAGGCGAATGTACTCATTAAGCAATTGCCGGATTTGAACAAAAGAATTTTAGAATTAGAAAGAATAATTAAAGAAAAATGAATACTAAGCAATCGACCATCAAAGGGCCGGTAACGGTTTCGGGTGTAGGTTTGCACACCGGTGAATCAGTAACATTAACTTTTAAACCCGCCCCTGAAAACCATGGATTTAAGTTTCAAAGAATTGACTTGCCGGATCAACCCATCATTGAAGCTGATGTTGACAATGTTGTTGATTTAAGCAGAGGGACAACCATTGGAAAAGGTGAAGCCCGAGTTTCTACCATTGAGCATGTTTTGGCCTCTTTGGCCGGCTTGCAAATTGATAATGTACTTATAGAGGTAGATGGACCTGAAACCCCAATTTTGGATGGAAGTTCACAAGAATATGTGGATGTATTGTTAGAAATGGGAATCAAGGAACAGCAAGCCGAACGCGATTATTTTGAAATCCCTCATAATATTCATTATTCAGAAACAGATCGAAGTGTTGAAATGATTGCCATGCCTTTAAATGGGTATCGCATGACTGTAATGGTAGATTACAATTCTACCGTTTTAGGCAGTCAACATGCTTCCATAACTGATATAGATGAATTTAGAAAAGAAATTGCAAGTTCAAGAACCTTTTGTTTTTTGCATGAACTTGAAATGTTGGTTAAACATAACCTCATTAAAGGGGGGGATTTAAATAATGCCATAGTCATTGTTGATCGTCAAATCAGTAAAGAAGAACTTGATCATTTGGCCAAATTATTTAATAAAAAAAATATTGCCGTTCAGCGAGAGGGCATATTAAACAATGTTGAATTAAGGTATCAAAATGAACCTGCACGCCATAAACTTTTGGATTTAATAGGTGACTTATCACTGGTAGGTGTACCCATCAAAGCCCAAATAATGGCAGCAAGACCGGGCCATGCAGCAAATATAGCTTTTGCTAGGAAAATCAAAAAAACCATGCAAAAGATACGTAAAACCACCAATTCTCCATATTATAACAATAACGATAAGCCAATATTTAATACTTTAGATATCATGAGGATTTTACCTCATAAATATCCTTTCTTATTGGTGGATAAAATAGTTGACATTTCACCTAAGCACATTGTAGGTATCAAAAATGTAACTGTGAATGAAGGATTTTTCCAGGGGCATTTCCCTAACAATCCTATCATGCCGGGCGTCTTACAAATTGAAGCAATGGCGCAAGTAGGCGGAGTAATGATTATGAGTGATCTTGAGGATCCGGAAAATTACACCACTTATTTCATGAAAATTGAAAATGCAAAATTCAAAGAAAAAGTAGTTCCGGGTGATACGTTAGTGATCAGAATGGAATTAACCGCACCTGTTAGAAGGGGAATTTGTATGATGCGCGGTCAAATTTTTGTTGGAGACAAAATTGTGACAGAAGCTGAGCTTATGGCTCAAATTATGAAGAAAAAATAAAACAACATCCGGGTGGGATTTTGATATTCAAGCCCCTTTGGATAATATAAAAAATTATGCATCAACCATTAGCATATGTGCACCCACAAGCAAAAGTGGCACAAAATGTGGTCATTGAACCATTCGTTACCATTCATAAAAATGTTGAAATAGAAGAAGGAACATGGATTGGTTCTCATGTTACCATTATGGAAGGTGCTCGCATTGGAAAAAATTGTAGGATTTTTCCCGGTGCCGTAATTTCTGCTGTTCCACAAGATTTAAAATTCCGAGGGGAAGAAACCTTGGCAATTATTGGTAATAATGTTACCATTCGTGAATGTGTTACTGTCAACAGAGGAACTAATGACCGAATGAAAACGGTGGTTAGCGACAATGTTTTATTGATGGCGTATTCTCATATAGCCCATGATTGCATCATCGGAAAAAATGCGATTATCGCTAATGCAGTAAATTTAGGTGGTCATGTAAAAGTTGGTGACCATGCCATCATTGGAGGCCTTACTGCAGTTCACCAATTTGTAAGTATCGGACAACATTGTATGATTTCCGGTGGTTCATTGGTACGAAAGGATGTACCGCCTTATACCAAAGCAGCACGTGAACCACTTGCTTATGCAGGCATCAATTCCATCGGTTTGCGCAGAAGAGGATTCAGCTCTGAAAAAATAAATGCCATACAGGATATTTATAGAATTATATATATCCGTGGTAAAAACACCTCACAAGCAATAGAAATTATTGAATCACAAATGCCTGCTACTGAAGAACGCGATGAAATATTAAGTTTCATCAAACGCTCAGACCGTGGTATTATGAAAGGTATTTAAGAGATTTTACATTGCAAATCACATTAGATAAAATTGGTAAAAAGTTTAACCGTAGATGGATATTTAAGGATATAAACTTTACCTTTGAGCCTAGAGGCACCTATGCCATTCTTGGTTCCAATGGTAGCGGAAAGTCTACCTTATTAGATATTTTATCCGCACATAATTCTGCAACCAAAGGTCATATTGAATTTACTATTGAAGGTGAAAAAATTCTGAAGGAAAATGTTTATAAACATTTGTCACTTGCAGCTCCATATTTGGATTTGCCTGAAGAATTAAGTTATAGAGAAATATTAGAATTTCATTCTAAATTTAAAGAACCTCTCCTCAAAATAGAAGAAATTATTAGCCTTACCGGATTAAATAAGGATGCAGAAAAACAAGTTCGTTATTTTTCCTCCGGCATGAGGCAAAGAGTTAAACTTGCCTTAGCAATATTATTTTCTTCCGGAATGATTTTACTGGATGAACCTACTTCCCATTTAGATAAAAAAGGGATTGAATGGTATAAAGATATTTTAAATAAATATCGTCAGGACAGGTTATTAATTCTCGCATCCAATGATCCTGATGAGTATGAAATGTGTAATACTTTTCTAAGTATCGAAGATTACAAATAAATTATAATTTATTTCTCGCAGCAAATAATAACGAGAATACAAATTCCATAAATTTATGACTACAAAATCAATTCTGCAAATACTTCCCCCTCCGCCTCCGCACATGGTTGGAGATGGATTCAGGGTTCATAATTTTTTCCCAAGCGGTTATAATTTAGGAAAGTGGTCAATGAGTCCATTTTTTCTACTCGATTATAATTCCAAAGTATCTTTTACCCCTCGAGAAAATCCAAGAGGTGTAGGTGTCCATCCTCACCGCGGATTTGAAACCGTAACCATTGCATTTCATGGAAAAGTAGCACATCATGATAGCGCAGGAAATTCCGGTATTATTGAAGATGGCGATGTACAATGGATGACAGCAGCTTCAGGTGTTTTACACAAAGAATATCACGAGCAAGAATTTAGCAGGTCAGGAGGATTATTTCAAATGGTCCAACTTTGGGTAAATTTACCTGCCAAACACAAAATGAGTCCACCCAAATACCAAGCCATTAAAAACTCAATGATGGGCAAATATGTCCTGCCCGCTAATAATGGTAGTGTAGATATAGTAGCAGGAACATTTAAAGAGATAAAAGGACCGGCATTTACTTTTACTCCTATTGAAATGTATATTATTTCTTTAAAAAAAGACGCTACACTTGCGTTTAGCTTACCCGAAAACTACAATACCGGTTTATTAATTCTTGATGGTAATGTAAAAATTAATCATGAAGAAGAAGCAAATGAAGATACATTTACAGTATTTCAAAAAGATGGTGATGAAATTAATTTAGAAGCCATTAATGATTGCAAAATACTAGTAATCAGTGGAGAACCTATAAATGAACCCATCAAAGCCTATGGTCCTTTTTTAATGAATACCAATGAAGAGATTGTTGAAGCAATGAATGATTTTGCCCAAGGAAAGTTTGGAAAACTTGAGGATTAAATGCTTAACTTCGTTGAACGATACAATTAACACATGAAAAAGAATTTGCTTCAGGAAAATGTAAAGAAAGATCTCATCACACGTATTGAAAATTTAAGCAAGGATGCTCCACGCCATTGGGGAAAAATGAACGTCAATCAGATGCTTCGACATTGTAATGAAGGAATAAAAATAGCCTATGGAGATATAATTTCAGAAGCTAATAAGACCAGTGGTTTAATGCAAATGATGATGCGTTATTTCATTTTAAAAACGGATGTTAAAATGCCTAAAGAAAAAGTCAAAACTTTTCCGGAAATAGACATGATCGCATTAAATATTTATCCTGAAAATTTTGATATTGAAAAGTCCATATTAATTGAATCCATTAAAAATTTTCCAATTAAAAAAACCCACCCGGTGAGTAATTTATTAGGCAAAGCAAATGCTGCGGATTGGGCCCGACTAAATTACAATCATATTGATTTTCACTTAAAACAATTTGGGGTATAAAATATTAAAATATTTATACAAAAGCATTCCATAAAAAGGAATGCTTTTGTATTTACAATCACTAATTTTGTCTTGAACATTTTAATTAGCAAGCATAAATTAATTGATGAACATAAGTAAACCCGTATGGTGGATTGGATTTAACCTAATGGTTGCCATTCTTTTAATCTTAGATCTCTTTGTATTTAATCGGAAAAACAAAGCGATGAAGGTCAAGGAAGCATTAGCATGGTCCGGATTTTGGATTGGTTTAGCATTAACATTTAATGTTTTTATATATTTCGCCTTAGGGAAAGCGGAGGCAATTCAATTTTTAACAGGTTACTTGGTTGAAGAATCTCTAAGCGTAGATAACTTATTTGTATTTATCCTGCTATTTTCTTATTTCAAAACGCAAGCCAGATATCAACGAAAAGTTTTATTTTGGGGAATTATTGGTGCTGTCTTCTTTAGAGCTATTTTTATACTAGCAGGATTTTCAATCTTACAAAAATTCCATTGGATCACATATATCTTTGGCATATTCCTGGTATATACAGCCTATAAAATGTTCTTTGAAAAAGAAAAAGAAGTAAACCCTGAGGCCAATCCGCTCATTAAATATCTTGGGAAAATTATTCCTATTACCGATAGCTATCATGAAGGTCGATTTTTTGTACGATTAAATAAAAAGAAATTTGCAACTCCACTTTTTATTGCATTAATTGTAGTTGAAACCACGGATATAGTATTCGCTTTGGATTCTATTCCGGCGGTCCTTGCTATTACTACAAATGTATTTATCGCCTATTCATCCAATATATTTGCAATTTTAGGTTTAAGAGCTTTATATTTTGCCCTTGAAGGCGTCATGAAGCTTTTTCATTATTTGCATTATGGACTTGCCATTATTTTATTTTTCATCGGTATTAAATTGGTTACCAGCCAATGGATAAATATTGACACCATCAGTTCGCTCATAGTCATCGGCGCTGTATTATCAATTTCTATAGTTGCTTCATTATTTATTAAAAAATCAAAATAGTATGCGTTCCATATGCGAACTTTCAATGATGCCCATCAGGGCTGAAGCCAAACACAGCAGTGAAATGGTGAGCATGCTTTTATTGGGAGAATCATTCGAAGTATTAAAATCACAATCTCCTTGGCATTATATAAAATGTGATGATGACCATTATGAAGGTTGGATAAGAATTGGTAAATTAATAAATCCGGAGGCAGACTTTTGGAAAAAATATGACTCAGAAATTAAAATATTTGCAGAAGAAGTACAATTATGTTCAAATGCATTAATTGTGCAACCCGGAAGTCGCTTACCACAATTCAAAGAAGGTTCCTTTTTTATAGGTAACGAAGTATTTATTTTAAACACGAAAATTGAACCAGTATCCGATATTAATATTACAGAGAAACTAAAAAGAATTATTCACTCTTTTATAAATACCCCATATTTATGGGGCGGACGCAGTACCTTAGGCATTGATTGTTCCGGACTCACTCAAGTTATTTTCAAAATATGTGGGATACCAATTCCAAGAGATGCATGGCAGCAAGCAGCCTTAGGCACACAAATTTTTGATCTCTCCGATACTAAATTCGGAGATTTAGCGTTCTTTTCTGAAAGCAATGATAAAATTACTCATGTTGGAATTTTAACAGGTGACGGACATATAATACATGCTTCTGATTATGTAAGAAAAGACAAAATAGATAAGCATGGTATTTTTAATACCTTTACTGAGCAATATACTTTGAAACCAGTACTTATTAAAAGATATTTTTAAATATAGGCTATGAAAAAAATATTAATTACCTTCCTTATATCATCGATTCTTTCAGCGTATGCATTTACCATTGGTCAGGCATTCCCGGAAATAAAAGGGCATACCCTCGAAAAAAATGAGCTTACCATTCCTAAAGATGTAAAAGGCAAATTTACCTTAGTAGCTTTAGCCAGCTCTATGCGAGCACAAGAAGATTTAGACACCTGGCTCCAACCTATGTATTCCTCGTTTGCAGAGAATCCTATGTATGCCGTAAACTTATTTATTATTCCGCTTACTAAGGGATTTATTTTGGTCGGCCCTGATAAAGTAGAAAGTCAAATAAAAGCTTCCTTAGATAAGGAATATTACAAATATATTTTGGTGTACAATGGAGAAGTTGGACCTATTCGTAAGGCATTGGGTATGGAAGAAAAAGATAAACCTTATCTTTATGTAATAGATCCAAGAGGAAATATCACCTATAAAACTTCAGGGAAATATACGGAAGAAAAAATGGAAGAAATCGCTGATAAGTTGAGCGAATAATTCTTGTGAAATTTCAATAAATTAGTTTTTCTAGAACTTGGAAAAGTAATTTAAAATTTGGTTCACTTCACTGTCCCAATATTTAAAATAATGTCCACCTTGTTTAATGGACAATTGACATTTATTCCCCGGTATTTTTTTATTTAATTGTGTAAAAAAGTAGCTTGTTTGTACACTTGGTACTATGGGGTCATTAATAGCATGTCCAAAATAAATCGGTGTTCGCAAGTTTTGCAATTTATATATTGGATTATCTTCCGTTTGCCAACGTTGCTGAAAACTAGCAAATGGTCCATATACACCTCTTATTAAATTATCATTAGGCTCAGTGGTTTGATCATAATCCCCGGAAAGAGCTGCGCCTGCATTGAAAAAAGCAGGCAATTGCTCACACAGTAAAACTACGCCTCTTGCTCCTGTAGATAATCCAATTATATAATTCCTCTTCTTGCTAAATATCCCTTTGGAATTTTGCAAATATGGAATTAATGAATCCGCAAGCCATAGGAGTGTTGGATAAATGCGCCAATCATTTCTAGTTTCCTGATAGTAATGACTCGCGTAAATGGATTTCCCCATTTCAGGAAATATTAATCGGTAACCTGCTGAAATTGCTTTCGTACAAAAGGTAGAACTATCACACCAACACTTCCTCGAAAAATTCCAACCGGGTAAGACAAGAATATCTCCCTTACTGATATTAATGCCATATTTAATATCTACTGCAACTCCATTTAGTTGAATCGTTTCAATTTTAATTGCTACTGAACTTTGTTGAGCATAACACTTTTCGTCCATCATAGCTAATATAAATAGCAAAGTTATACCACCTAAAATCCTAAATTTAATCATTTGGCTCTTTCAATACTATCACAAATATATGCATTTCATTATTTAGGCAATTATCTGATCTTTATGTAATTTTGAAGCATATAAAGTAAGGTAAACACTTAATCATTAAATTTTTATGTCATTGACTTCCAAACGTTTTGTTAAAATTTTTGTTATGACGACACTCAGCACCTCGCTATTTGCTTTCCAACCGGGAGAACCTAAAAAGGAAACAGCCTCAAAAAACAATTTTCAAGTTGAAGCTGATAGATTCGGGGAATTCCAAGTATTACGCTACCAAATTCCGGGGTTTGAGCAATTATCACTTTCTCAGAAAAAATTGGTTTACTATTTAACCCAAGCAGCTCTTTCAGGGAGGGATATGATTTGGGATCAAAAATACAGGAACAATTTATGTATAAGAAAAACCAATGAAGCCATTTACAGTACCTATTCCGGAAATAAAAATTCACCGGATTGGATAAAGTTTACTACTTATGCAAAAAGAGTTTGGTTTTGCAATGGCATTCATCAGCACTACTCCAGTATAAAAATGTTGCCGGAGTTTAATTTTGAATATCTGAAAGAATTACTCAATAAAACAGACGCATCAAAATTGCCTTTGGAAAAAGGACAAAGTGTGATGCAATTTGCAGAATGGTTAAAACCAATTATGTTTGATCCTTTAGTGGATGGAAAAGAAGTCAACCTAGCCAAGGATGTTGACCATATTAAAGAATCTGCTAATAATTTTTACAGCGGCTTAACTCAAGCTGAAGTTGAAGCTTACTACAAAGGAATTATTGACCCTAAAAATCCTAATCCAATCATGTATGGATTAAATTCCAGGCTGGTAAAAGAGAATGGGAATATTGTTGAAAAAACTTGGAAAGTTGGCGGCCTTTATACGCAAGCAATAGAAAAAATTGTTTTTTGGCTTAAAAAAGCCATCGAAGTAGCCGAAAATGAGCAGCAAAAAGATGCTTTACAAAAATTAGTTAAATTTTATGAAAGCGGCGACTTAAAAGATTTTGACGAGTACAGCATTTCATGGGTAAAGGATGTTAATTCAAAAATTGATGTGGTAAATGGATTTATAGAAGTTTATAATGATGCCATGGGTATGCGAGGTGCGTATGAATCTATTGTTTCATTAAAAGATGATGAGGCTACAAAAATAATTAGCAAAATTGCTTCTGAAGCACAATGGTTCGAAGATCATTCACCCATTGCAAATGAGCACAAGAAGAAAAGTGTAAAAGGCATTACTGCAAAGGTCATAAATGTAGCAGTAGAAACGGGCGACGCCGGACCTTATACTCCCATAGGAATAAATCTTCCAAATTCCAATTGGCTTAGAACAATGCATGGCTCCAAATCCGTTTCCTTGGGAAATATTATTAAATCATATAATGAAGTGGGAGCAAAAAGTCCAAGTGTAGATGAGTTTGGATTTAATCAAGAAATTATTGATCGTATAAAAAAATATGGTGCACTTGCCAGCGATTTACATACCGATATGCATGAAGTAATCGGCCATGCCTCCGGAAAATTAAATGAAGGTGTTGAAACCCCTGATAGAACA
Source organism: uncultured bacterium (assembly GCA_903829945.1). Classification (GTDB taxonomy): domain Bacteria; phylum Bacteroidota; class Bacteroidia; order CAILMK01; family CAILMK01; genus CAILMK01. The sequence continues at coordinate 28,065 of CAIKRV010000086.1, forward strand.
TTGAAAAACTATGCAAATACTTTAGAGGAAGCAAGAGCAGACTTAGTAGGATTATATTATATCATGGATCAAAAATTAGTTGATCTGGGTGTTATGCCATCATTAGAAGCCGGCAAAGCACAATATGATAATTATATTATGAATGGCTTGATGCTTCAATTAAACCGCCTAAATCCCGGAGAAAATGTAGAAGAATCCCATATGAGAAACAGACAATTAATTGCTGCATGGGCCATGGACAAAGGGCAAAAAGATAAAGTGATTGAAAAGATAGTTAAAAATGGAAAAACATTTTTTCACATTAATGACTATGAAAAATTACGAAATTTATTCGGTCAATTATTAAAGGAGATACAAAGAATTAAATCAGAAGGAGATTATGCTGCAGCCACCGCTTTGGTAGAAACCTATGGCGTAAAAGTGGACCAAGCTTTATTAATAGAAGTAAAAGAAAGATTTAAGAAACTAAATATTGCTCCATACAAAGGCTTTATTCAACCTAAGTTAATTCCTGTAATGAAAGGGGAAGAAATAATTGATGTAAAGGTAGAATATCCAAATAATTTTGCTGAGCAAATGTTAGAATATGGAAAAACTTATTCTTTCCTTCCGGTAAAGAATTAATATCAACCAAGAGCATAAAAAAATCCCCGAATATATTCGGGGATTTTTTTATGCTTATTTTTCAATATTATTGATTTGCTGCATCTAATTTTAAAAGGATAAATAACAAAATAGTAAAGCCAAGCATAGCTGAACCGCCATAACTAATATAAGGCAAAGGAATTCCAATCACCGGAAATAAGCCTAAGGTCATGGATATATTAATTAAAAAATGGATAAAAATAATTGACAATACCCCATAGGCATAACAGCGTGTAAAACTAAATTTCTGTCGTTCTGCAATAATGCTTATTCGATACATTAATCCGATATAAAGTAAAATAACAATTAAACTTCCTACAAATCCCCACTCCTCTCCTATGGTACAAAAAATAAAATCGGTAGTTTGCTCAGGTACAAAATTAAATTTAGTTTGAGTTCCTTTCAGAAAACCTTTACCCAATACCCCACCGGATCCAATGGCAATTAGTGATTGATGCACATTATAACCTGCACCTTTCATGTCAACTTTCTTACCAATTAAAACCTCAATTCTATCTCTTTGATAATCTTTTAAAATTTTATTAAATCCAAAATCAACCAGCATAATTACTGTTAAAGAAAAAAGATAGAGTCCGATGAGCAAAAAAAGTGCACGATAAGATAATTTCCTGAACAGCCAGTAAGCTATAAGTCCTAAACCGGTTAAAACAATTAACACCGGAATTTTATCAAATACCAAAACCATTATGGACAAAACGCCAATCCAAACAGGGATTACAATAAAATATGGTTCCAGTCCTTCACGAAATAACATCATAAATAATGCTAAAAAAACTAAAGCCGAACCGGTATCATTTTGTGCTAATACTAAAATTACGGGAAGAGCTATAATTCCAAAAGCATAAAATTTATCTTTTCGATTGCTTAAATCAACGCCATAGTTGGAAAGATATTTAGCTAATGCAAGTGCAGCGGCAACTTTCATCGGCTCCGAGGATTGTAATTGAAATCCGCCAATTTGCAACCATCCTTGCGCCCCATTGACCACCTTTCCTGCAAATATGGTTACAAAAACCAATAATAGCATGATAACATAAAACACATATCCCAAGGTATGGTATAACCGCTCATCCAGCATTAAAATTACAAAACCAACACTTAAAGAAATGCCTATCCACATCAACTGTTTACCATGGCTCATTCCAAAATCCACAATGGCTTTTTGGTTTTCGTTATACTCAGAAGAATATATATTGAACCAACCAATAAATAATAGGGTAAAGAAAATACTGAGCAATGGCCAATCCAGCCTGCTCAATAAAGAACGACTTGAATCATTAATCCGCTGGGCGCTCATCCGGTGTTTCCTCCTCTTTTGCTGGTTCTTTTACTTTCACTTCTTGCTTTTTACTCTTTTCATGAGTACTATGTTCTGCTCCTTTGCTTTTATCCATGATGCTTTCAATGGCATCAATATCAGATTCCAAAATTCTTTTCTCTTGCCATTTATCCGTAATTGAATCATGCAAGTACTTTTCAATCATTAAGCCACCCATAGGAGCAGCCCAAGTTCCTCCAAATCCGGAATTTTCCAGGATAACACATATGGCAATTTTGGGAGCATTTTTTGGGGCAAAAGCCATAAAAATAGAGTGGTCACGTCCATGCGGATTTTGAGCCGTACCTGTTTTTCCACAAATTTGTATGCCTTTAACTTTTGCCATGGTAGCCGTACCATGCTCTATAACGTCTTCCATGGCATCTGCCACCAATCGAAAAGCGGAGGAATCAATATTTACCTGATGTCTTTCCCACTGCAACATTTCTCTTCTGCCATTTCTATCAAAGCCACGAACAAAATGCGGTATAATATAAAAGCCTTTATTAGCAAGGATAGCTGCATTATTGGCAATTTGCAAGGGTGTAAAACTCATTTCTGCTTGCCCAATTCCTAAAGAAATTATAGTAGAAGAATGCCAGGCGCCGGCGCCGTAGGATTTATTATATAATTTAACGGTCGGAATTATTCCATGATTTTCGTTTGGTATATCTATACCTAACTTGCCTCCTAAACCAAATTCACGCAAATGAGCTGTAAAATTATCCAGACCATTGGCCGCAGAACGATACCTTGGGTTATCTATGAGCAATCGAAACACATTACAATAATAGGTATTACATGACATTTGAATGGACCCGTGCAAATCAAAAGTTCCGGAAGCATGACAACGGATGGTTTGAGTGGCGGTAAGATGATACCCGCCATTACATACATAGGTCGTAGAAGGTATGATTACATGTTCTTTTAAAGCAAATAAGGCCATTAAAGGTTTTAAAGTCGATCCCGGAGGATATCTTGCTTGAATGGCCCGATTAAACATTGGTTTATCAGGGTCAATCATAAGTTTGCCAATATTTGAAGAACGCTTTCTTCCCAATAACATACCGGGATCATAAGAAGGCATAGATACCATGGCCAGGATTTCACCGGTATTTGGTTCTATTGCCACAATGCTTCCTTTCCTCCCCTTTAATAACTTTTCTCCATATTCCTGCAGAGATAAATCCAAACCCGTAAGCAAATCCTTTCCTGCTACTGCCGGGATATCATAAATCCCATTCATATATCTTCCCTGCTCCCTATTTAATACATCCACTAAAACGTTTTTTATACCTTTTGTTCCTCTTAACTCTTTTTCGTAAGAATGTTCTAATCCACTTTTACCGATATAATCGCCACTTTTAAAATATCCTTCTGACTTCTCAATTTCATTATCACTTACCTCTCCCAAATACCCTAATACGTGGGCTGCTATCGCTTTGGGATAGGTTCTAGCTTCACGAGCTTGAACAAAGAATCCTTTAAATTCAAAAAGTCTTTCCTGCAAGCTGCCGTATTGCTCATAGGAGATTTGACGAATAACCGCACTAGGTCTGTATCTTGAATAACTTTCTGCGTTGGCATAGGATTCCATGAAATCCTTTTTATCAACATCTAATAATTGGCAAATGGCATTGGTATCAAGGTCTTTAACTTTTGCCGGTGTAACCATTACATCATAAAAAGTTTGATTATTAACCACCAATTTCCCCTTTCTATCATAAATCAATCCGCGTGCAGGGATGATGGTTTCCTTGCGTAGAGCATTCTGCTCTGCAAATTGTTTATAATTTTTATCGATAATTTGGACCCAGAATAAACGAAGAATAAATAAAAATCCAATGGCGAATACCACCAAACGAATAACTTTACTTCTTTGTTCGTTCAACATTATTCTGCTTTAGATCTACGGTAAAAGAAAACAATATCAATAACCAATAAAAGAATAACGGAAACTGCTGAGTTCAGTAAGATGCGAACCATAGTATATCCTAGACCCGACAAGGTAAAATAGCCTAATAAACCAGCTAAAAAATGAAATACTAAGGACATGAAAACCAAATAATTAACATAAGACCTCAAGCCCATATATTGTAGATGAGGCTTAATAATATCATTCGCTTCACCGGGTTTTAAAAAACGTAATACGGTATCTCTTAATTCTGCTAAAAGTGTACATGCGGCAGCATTTACACCCGGTGTATGATCAAAACTATCTAAAATAATACCAGTAGCAAATCCCAATAACAATAATACCCATTGCGGCATGGCCGGAAGTATTAAGATAATATAAAAAAAAACCACCGGCCTTATCATGGCCGGCATTACAATATTATCCATAACGTAAACCTGAAGAATAATCATCAGAATAAACAATGGGAAGTATCTAAAAAACTCTCTCAATTTAAATTTCTTATTTGTCCTTATCTATTTTTTCTACCTTTTCCTGTTCTTCCTTCATTATATTATTAATAATATATACTTGCTGAATATTTCTTAAGTCTTCAGCTAATTTAACATATATGGTCAGGAATTTCGAACCTAGCTTTTCTTCAATATGGTCAATGGTGCCAATAGGGATACCATGTGGAAAAATTTTAGAATGCGGACTGGTTACTACGTGATATAAACTATCTTTTCTAATTCTAGATTTAACATTTATATCTTTCAAAATAACAAATTGCGGATCTTTTCTATCCCAATAAACCGAGCCTATATCACCGGTTTCTTTTATTTGTGCACTAACAATAAAATTTTCATTTAATACCGACAAAACCGAAGTAAAGTGTGAGGACACGGAACGGGTAATGCCAACAATACCCGAAGAGGTGACAACTCCCATATCTTTACCGATTTTTTTATCGGAACCCATATCCAAAGTAATAAAATTATTTTCCTTATTTACGGAGTTATTCACCACTCTGGCAGGGATGTATTCATATTTCTGCTTATAAATACTATCCATTAACTTTTTAGTTTTGGCAGTATCAATGTATAAAGAACTTAATTGGGCAGAGCGCAATCTGGCATTTTCAGCCAATAGACTATCATTGGATTGACGTAAATGAAAATAGAGCGCTACATTGTTATAAGAAGCAAATAATTTTCCGGAAACTTCGTAAGCATAATCGAAGAAGGTGACATTTTGAAAACGATTATATGAAATAACAAGATAAAAACTGATGATCTCTAATAATAAAAAGAGAAAGAATCGGTAGAACCTTGCAAAAAAAGCAAATAAATTACTCATCCAAATAATTCAAATTTCCATTGTATGTTCGGATGGAAATAAGTTTAAAATTTTGCCAATCAAAAATTCAATATAACCTATATCATGCTTTAGCTATGACCTAGGTCATAATATGCTTATATCTGCTAAGATATTTTAACGCAATTCCGGTACCTCTTACCACAGCTTTTAAAGGGTCTTCAGCAATATATACCGGAAGTTTAGTTTTTTGAGATATTCTTTTATCCAAACCTCTTAATAAAGCGCCTCCACCGGTCAAATACAATCCGGTTTGGAAAATATCTGCGGATAGTTCCGGAGGTGTACTTTCTAAAGCCTTTAAAATTGCCTCTTCAATTTTGGTAATTGATTTATCCAAGGCATTAGCAATTTCAGAATAGGAAACGGTAATTTGTTTAGGAATACCTGTCATCAAGTCACGACCGTTTACAGAATAATCCGGTGGCGGATTATCTAATTCCGGTAAGGCCGCACCCACTTCAATTTTCATACGCTCAGCAGAACGCTCTCCAATTAAAATATTGTGCTCACGACGCATATATTCCATAATGTCATTACTAAACTCATCTCCCGCAATTCTAATGGATTGATCACAAACAATACCTGCAAGAGCAATCACTGCAATTTCAGTGGTTCCTCCTCCAATATCAATGACCATATTTCCCATAGGTTCTTCCACATCAATACCTATCCCAATGGCTGCGGCCATAGGTTCGGGAATTAAATATACTTCTTTACTGCCTGCTCTTTCAGCAGAATCTTTTACAGCACGTTTTTCAACTTCAGTAATTCCGGAAGGAATACAAATAACCATGCGCAGATGAGGAGAAAATAATTTCTTGCCATTATTAATCATTCCAATCATACCGCGAAGCATTAATTCAGCAGCATTAAAATCAGCAATCACTCCATCTTTTAAGGGACGAATGGTCTTTATGTCTTCATGGGTTCTACCATGCATTTGCTGGGCTTGCATACCAACTGCTTTTACCACACCTGTCCTTCTATTAATGGCAATAATAGACGGTTCATCAACCACCACTTGATCCTTGTAAATAATCAATGTATTGGCTGTGCCAAGGTCAATGGCAAGATCTTGCGAAAATATATCAAATAATCCCATTTGTTTTGTTACAAATTTCTTATTGTAATTTTTTAATGTCTAAAATGTCTAAATCCAGTGATTACCATTGACATTTGATTTGCATCGCAATAATCAATGGAATCCTTATCTCTGATAGAACCACCCGGATGTATTACAGAGATAATACCCGCTTGTTTTGCAATTTCAACGCAGTCCGGAAAAGGGAAAAACGCATCAGATGCCATGACTGCTCCTTCAGTGGAAAATCCAAATGTTTTCGCCTTTTCAATGGCTTGCTTTAATGCATCCACTCTCGAGGTTTGTCCTACACCAATACCAATTAATTGTTTGTTTTTTGCTAAAACTATGGTATTGGACTTCCCGTGTTTTACAATTTTATTTGCAAATAATAAATCTTCAATGGTGGCGGAATCAGGTTTCAATTTACTAACGTAATTAAAATCACTTTCCGTTTCTGACTTTAAATCATATTCTTGTTGCAAAGTACCATTTAAAATGGATTTACTATGACGTTCTGCAAGCTTAAAATTCAAGGTTTGCAAAAGCATCCTGTTTTTCTTCTTTGACAAAACTTCTAATGCTTCCTCCGTATAAGAAGGCGCCAATAATACTTCGAAAAATATTTTATCAATGGCTTCTGCCGTTGTTTTATCAATACCCTTATTAAAGGCAATAATACCACCAAAGGCGGAAACAGAATCGCCGGCTAATGCTCTATTCCAACAATCCAAAGTATCAGTACCACTAGCCAAACCACAAGGATTGGTATGTTTGATAATGACACATGCACAAGTATTAAATTCGTTTATTACGCCTAATGCAGCATCTATATCAACCAAGTTATTATAGCTAAGTTCTTTGCCATTCAGTTGTTTAAAAACTGCACTTAAATCACCATGAAACCAAGCTTTTTGATGTGGATTTTCACCATATCTGAGTGAGGTGCTATGGCTTTGAGTACCCTTACTTAAGTGCTGTGCTATTAATTGGTCATAATGACTGCTAATCCCAAATGCTTTAGCGGCTAAGGATAGACGTTCTTCTAATGTCGTTTCGCCGTTATTTTGATTTAAAATTAAATCCAAATCTTTGTATTGTTCCTGTGAAGGAATAACCACTACATGTTCAAAATTTTTAGCGGCAGCTCTTATCAGCGAAATTCCACCAATGTCTATTTTCTCAATAATATCTGCCTCAGAAGCGCCTGACTTTACAGTATCTTCAAAAGGATATAAATCTACAATAACCAGATCTAAGGTGGGGATTTGATAGTTATCCATCTCCAGGACATCACTTTCCAAGGTTCTACGACCTAATATTCCTCCAAAAACTTTGGGATGTAAGGTTTTAACCCTGCCCCCCAAAATACTGGGATAAGAGGTTAAATCTTCAATTTTTTCAGCTTGTATTCCTAATTCCTCGAGAAAGGTATAGGTTCCTCCGGTAGAATAAATTTTTACTCCTAGTGCATCCAAGCGCTTAACTAGGCTATCCAGCCCGTTTTTATGATAAACAGAAATTAAGGCTGAAGATATACGGGTTTTGTTTTCCAATGCAATTAACTTTATCATGCAAAATTAACGAAAAAAGAATGATTAATGGGTCCCTTTCCTGACTGTGGAAAAATAAATATTTTATTGAAAAATATGACTTTGAAAAAATAATCTTTGCTTTTAGACAGGCCTTGAAGCCTGTTTTTTATTTCCTCTAAAAAATCATTTTTTCGAAAAATGATGCAATTTATTTTTGAAGAATGTATTTCTCTATAACGCTCGGGAAGTAGCGATATTCAAGTTCATGTACTTTTTCTGCAATGGATTCCGGAGTATCCTGTTCAGAAATCGGGAAAGAATGTTTAAACAAATGCATTCCATCATCGTATTTTTCATTTACCAAATGAATGGTTATACCCGACTCTTTCTCTGCATTTTTATAAACGGCTTCGTGTACTTTTTCGCCATACATGCCTTTACCGCCATATTTTGGCAATAAAGCTGGATGAATATTAATAATTTTATCAGGAAAGGCAGTAATTAACTCTTTGGGAACCAACCATAAAAATCCTGCCAATACTATATAAGATATTTCATTCATTTTCAGCCATTCAACCACCCTCATAGGATGCATCCAATCTTCCCTGTTAATTAAAAGAACAGGAATCCCTAGTCGATCTGCCCTTGAAATTATTCCCGCTCCAGGTTTATTACAAACAATTAATGCCACATGGATTTCCTGGTTCCCTTGAAAGTAATGAAAAATATTTTCAGCATTAGAACCTGAGCCTGAGGCAAAAATCGCAATTCTCTTCATAATGCAAAGATAAACTACCAGGTTTAGTTTCTATGCATTAGGTTTAATTAAAAAAAACTGTTCCTGATTCAAAACACTTTAACTTACTTTGCAAGGATGATTTACGGAAATGCCTGCTTTTTGATGACTTCATATAATGCTGAAATGCATATTGCTGATAGCATTCAGGCCATTTTGAATCAGTCGGAACCAAACTTTTCATTGTTAATTGTTGATGATAATTCAACGGATCGAACTTTTGAAATTATCAATTCCTTTTCTGATCCGAGAATTTATAAAATTAGAAATGCAAGTAATTTAGGAAGTGCCGGTGCAGCGAATGTAGGATTAAGCTTCATTCAAAGTAAATATATTTTAAGAATTGACAGTGATGATATATGCCTGCCAAATAGATTAAATGAACAACTCAATTTTATGGAGCAACATCCTGAAATAGATGTATGTGGCTCATATGTAGCATTTTTTGGCGATAGAACCGGCCTATGGGAAATGCCACTTCAAAACACTGAAATAAAAGCCCGATTAATATGGGATAATGTTATTGCAAATTCATCCGCAATCATTAGAGGTGAAACACTCAGGAAAAATCATTTAACTTATAAGCCTACGCTAAGAAAACCTCCCTTGGAAGATTATCAACTATGGCTAAATTTATTGCCATTGGCCAATTTTGCCAATATCCCAAAAATATTGGTCAAAAAAAGGGAGCACATTAATAATCAAAGTGCTATATATAAAAATGAAAGCTATTTGGCTTTAAAAGATTTATTCAAAGAGGTATTGCCTAACCTTGGATTACATGTTATTAACAATGAAATAGATACACATTTATTTGGAAAAGGTGAGAATTTAACATTCGATTCCAAAAACATGAAAGATTTCCTTGCCTGGAAAGACAAACTATCCAACTTCTTCCAACAATTGAACTTCATTCCTCAAGAAGATTTTATTAAGGCAGCAGATTTTAAATGGCGAACTTTCAGCGTTTTCGTACCGAATGAAGACCTGGTCAATTATTTGCAACTATCAGATAATAAAACACTTGCGCTTAAATCAGTTATTAAAAACAAGTTAAAATAATTGTTTCTTCCAAAACAGAATTCAGGAATTGAAAGCATCCATGATGCCAATCACAGGTTTACTTTCTTGCAGCTCAATGCAATATGAACACAAATCAGCGTTCAGTTGACACTGCATCAATTGTTAAAAATTTCTAAGACTATATTATATAGCACCCATCGAAACAAAAAACGTAAGAGAATTAAACAATTCTCCAAACTATCCATATATTTGAAATGACTTTAGGGGTGTCCCAATATTATGGGACTGAGATGATACCCTTTGAACCTGAAACCGGTCATTCGGACGCAGGGAAAAGTTTTATCTCATTGCTCACGGTCATTTAAATTATGATTGAAATAACCTTTAACGGGACTATAGAGCAAATTCCCTATCAACTACTTAGTGAATTATTACTGGCAAAAGGCCTACTGGATAAAACCGGTATTGCAGTAGCAGTTAACCACGAAGTCATTACAAGAGATCACTGGGCATGGTGTCCACTAAAATCCAATGATCAAATCCTCGTCATCAAAGCCACGCAAGGGGGCTGATTTATATTCAAATAATTTGTTAAAAATTTACGCATGAACAAAACAAGCATTTCAACGCAACCCTTTCCCGGTTCAAAAAAAATTTATGTACCCGGTCAAATCCATAATATTAAAGTGGCAATGCGAGAAATAACACTTGAAGGAAACAATCCTCCAATCAGTGTTTATGATACCAGTGGTCCTTATACTGACCCGGAAAGTGAAATCAATATTTATTCTGGATTGCCAAGAATCCGTGAACAATGGATTCTGGATAGAGCCGATACCGAAAAATTATCCGGTTTTACTTCTAAATATGCTAACGAGCGAATGGAAAACAAAAAAACTGAATCCATTCGTTTTCCAAATATTCCTTTGGCAAGAAAAGTAATAAGTGGTAAAAATGTGAGTCAAATGCATTATGCCAAATTAGGAATTATTACTCCTGAAATGGAATATGTCGCTATCAGAGAAAATCAAAAGTTGGCAGAAATGAAAGCCTCAATGAATGGATTAACTAATTATCATGCCGGACAAAGCTTCGGTGCAAATATTCCTACCTCATATATCACTCCTGAATTTGTAAGAAGTGAAATAGCATTAGGCAGAGCAATAATTCCTAATAATATTAATCACCCGGAAAGTGAACCGATGATCATAGGAAGAAATTTCTTAGTTAAAATTAATGCAAACATTGGCAATTCAGCCGTGTCATCGAGCATTGAAGAAGAAGTTGAAAAAGCAGTTTGGGCTTGTAGATGGGGTGCGGATACCATTATGGATTTATCCACCGGAAAAAACATTCATGAAACAAGAGAATGGATATTGAGAAATTCTCCGGTACCTATAGGCACAGTTCCTATTTACCAAGCCTTAGAAAAAGTTGATGGAAAAGCAGAAGATTTAACATGGGAAATCTTTAAGGATACCTTAATAGAACAAGCAGAACAAGGAGTTGATTATTTTACAATTCATGCAGGTGTATTATTGAGGTATATTCATCTTACGGCAAAACGCGTGACCGGTATTGTTAGTCGTGGTGGATCCATTATGGCAAAATGGTGTTTAGCGCATCATAAAGAAAATTTCTTATATACCCATTTTGAAGAGATTTGTGAAATCATGAAAAGTTATGATGTGGCATTTTCTCTTGGAGATGGCCTACGCCCCGGTTCCATTGCAGACGCCAATGATGCAGCTCAGTTTGCAGAATTAGATACCTTAGGGGAATTAACTACCATTGCTTGGAAACATGATATTCAAACAATGATTGAAGGCCCTGGACACGTTCCTATGCATAAAATTAAAGAAAACATGGATAAACAACTTAGTATTTGCCATGAAGCACCATTTTATACCTTGGGTCCCTTGACTACAGATATAGCTCCCGGATATGATCATATTACCTCAGCCATTGGCGCTGCAATGATTGGGTGGTTTGGAACAGCAATGTTGTGTTACGTCACTCCGAAAGAACATTTAGGATTACCAAATAAAAAAGATGTAAAAGATGGAGTAATTACATATAAGCTTGCGGCCCATGCTGCAGATTTAGCCAAAGGCCATCCCAGTGCACAAATTAGAGATAATGCGTTGAGTAAAGCGCGCTTCGAATTTAGATGGAATGATCAATTTAATTTATCATTAGATCCGGATACCTCCAGAGAATTCCATGATGAAACATTACCATCCGATAATGCTAAATCCGCACACTTTTGTTCTATGTGCGGTCCCAAATTTTGTTCCATGAAAATAACACAAGAAGTTCGAGATTATGCTTCTAGTTTATCCATTGATGAACAAAATGCACTTGCTTCAGGCATGGAAGAAAAATCTAAAGAATTTATTGAGAAAGGCTCAGAACTATATTTTTGATGTAAACTCAAGGAGAAAAAAACATGGAAGTACTACTTTTTACGCAGGCAGAATATTGGGATTATGAATCCAAAGCCATAGAACGTTTTTTCAAAGCAGGATTAAAAACCCTTCATATTCGCAAGCCTGATTATTCTACCGAGCAAATGATGGAATTTATTGAAAAGATTCCTGAAAAATACAGAAACCGTTTAGTAATCCATTCCCATCATGAATTAGCCATTCAATATAAATTAAAAGGAATACATATTACGGAAGGTCATAGAAAGGAAAAAGGAATGTTAAATGTAAAATTATTCTTTTATAAAATTCTAAGACCAAAATTAACCATAAGTACAAGTTTTCATAGTTTGAATAGTTTTAAAAAAGCTAAAAGAAAATATGACTATGTAATTTTAAGTCCGGTTTTTGAAAGCATTTCTAAAAAGGACCATAAACCAACCTATACACTTGCTAAAATTCAGGAAACATTACAAAACACCAATTATAAAGTTGTTGGTGTAGGTGGCATGGACGAGGATAAAATTCAAACTGCAAAACAAATGGGATTTTATGCCGTTGGATTATTAGGTGGCATTTGGAAGGATGAATTCCCTGAAGAAAAACTTAAAAGAATACTTGAATTAAGTTTATGAGTATATTTAATACCGGAAAAATTGAGGCAGTACTTAGTATTGCCGGTTATGACCCTTCCGGTGGTGCAGGCGTATTGGCGGATATAAAAACATTTGAATCCTTAGGTAAACATGGCTGTGCCATTTGCACGTGTATTACTTTTCAAAATGATATCGCATTTCATGGATTAAATTGGCTCGAATTCGAAACTATAAAAAATCAATTTAATTCTTTAAGCACTCGATTTGAATTTAAGACGGCTAAAATCGGTTTAATTAAAAATATTCAAATGCTTAATGAATGTATCGAAATGTTGAAAGATTATTCGTCTGAAATAAAAATAATTTGGGATCCAATTCTGAAAGCAAGTGCCGGATTCGAGTTTCACGAAAAATTCGATGCTAAATTACTTTATGAATCTTTAAAAAAAATTTATTTAGTTACGCCAAATTTGGAAGAATCCAAACAATTATTTCCTAACGGTCTTGATGATGCTATTGCAATTACTAATTTATTAATTAAAGATTGTGAAGTTACAGAGCCTAATGCCGTGGATAATTTATTTGAGGACGGACATTGGCACACAATCTCCGAGAAAAGAATTACGGGCTTTGAAAAGCATGGTTCAGGCTGTGTTTTATCTGCTGCTATAAGCGCATATGTTAGTAATGAAAATACTTCGCTAATGCAAGCCTGCAAAGAGGCTAAATTATATACCCTAAACTTTTTAAAGTCTTCACCGCAAAGAGTTGGCTTTCATAAAAACTAAATTTTGAGTAAAAATAAAATCATAGCGAGACTGCAATATATTACCGCAGACGGCATTAGTAATAATGATCAAATCAAAATGGTTAAAACCGTTTGCGATGCGGGAATCAATTGGATACAACTGCGCGTAAAAAATTTGGACGAAAACTTATGGCTTGAATTGGGGGAAGAAGTTAAAAAAGTAACGGATAGCTACAAAGCCACATTAATTATAAACGATAATGTAAATATTGCTCAAGAAATAGATGCAGATGGAGTGCATTTGGGAAAAACAGATACCTCACCTTTAGAAGCAAGAAAAATATTAGGTCCCAATAAAATTATTGGCGGTACTGCAAATGAATCTAAAGACATCTATTTTTTAATGGAATCTCAGGTAAATTATATTGGTTTAGGGCCATATAGATTTACCACAACTAAAAAGGAATTAGCACCCATTTTAAAATCAGAAATAATTTCAAGTTTAATTAGTATCCAATCCCATATTCCTATAATTTTAATTGGAGGCATATTACCGCTGGATATACAAACTATAATGCAATATGGAGCCTACGGCGTAGCTGTTTCCTCAGGCATAAACTCGGTAAACGACAAAGAAAGAATCATTCAATTATTTCAAGAACAAATTAGTAAGTTCATTAAATAACTGAAACATTAACAAAGCAATGGAAAAATTAATAATAGCAAATAAAATATTTAATTCACGCTTATTTTTAGGCACGGGCAAGTTTGGTTCTAATAAAATGATGCGTGATGCAATTAATGCCTCAGGTACCGAAATGGTAACGGTTGCCCTTAAAAGAGTAGATACTAATAATCAACAAGATGATTTAGTTAACCACATCAAAGGAAATCATATTATGTTATTACCCAATACCAGTGGTGTTCGCAATGCCAAAGAAGCCATTCTAGCAGCACAATTAGCGAGGGAAGCTCTAGAAACCAACTGGCTAAAATTAGAAATTCATCCGGACCCCCGTTATTTACTCCCCGACCCTATCGAAACTTTAAAAGCTGCAGAGGAACTCGCCAAAATGAATTTCATTATCTTACCATATATAAACGCAGATCCGGTTTTGTGCAAGCGCCTGGAAGAAGTAGGTACTGCGGCTGTGATGCCTTTAGGATCGCCAATAGGCAGCAATAATGGCTTACAAACGCTGGCCATGTTAGAAATAATTATTGCACAAAGCAATGTGCCCGTAATAATTGATGCCGGTATTGGAGCACCTTCGCATGCAGTACTTGCTATGGAAATGGGGGCTGATGCTGTTTTAGTAAATACTGCTATTGCAGTAGCAGGGATGCCGGAAGAAATGGCGATTGCTTTCAAACTCGGAGTAGAAGCAGGACGAATGGCATTTGAAGCAAAGCTGGGAAGTAAGACTATATTTGCAAATGCATCCAGTCCTCTAACATCATTTTTGGATTAAAAATTTATTAAAGAGATTTAAGATGAAGGAGGGGAAATTTTTAGACGTTTTTAATAATTACAATTGGGATGAAATATCTGATAATATTTATTCCAAAACGGAGTTTGATGTTGAATTTGCGTTGTCAAAATCAAAATTAAATTTGGATGATTTTTCCGCATTAATTTCTCCTGCAGCTGCACCTTATTTAGAGGTAATGGCTCAAAGGAGTAGAACAACTACTTTAAGAAGATTTGGCAATACCATCCAAATGTATGCCCCAATGTATTTATCAAATGAATGTCATAATATATGTACCTATTGCGGGTTTAGTTTTGATAATAAAATTCCTCGCAAGACACTAAGCGATGAAGAAATTCTGGAAGAAGTTCGAGTCATAAAATCATATGGATATGATCATATTTTATTAGTGACGGGAGAAGCGAATAAACATGTAGATATAAATTATATGATACATGCCATATTATTAATCCGTCCCTATTTTTCTAACATCAGTATAGAAGTTCAACCGCTAAAATTAGAAGAATATCAAAGATTATCTGAAGCAGGGGTTTATGCTGTTTTGGTGTACCAGGAAACTTATCATTCGGAAAATTACAATGATTATCATACCAAAGGCAAAAAAAGTAATTTTAAATATCGCTTAGAAACTCCGGATAGAATTGGTGAAGCCGGAATTCATAAAATTGGATTAGGAGTACTCATTGGATTAGAGGATTGGAGAACTGACTCTTGGTTTTGTGCCGCACATTTAAATTATTTAGAAAAAAAATATTGGCAAACTAAGTATTCTATTTCCTTCCCACGATTACGACCGGCAGAAGGTGTAACCCCGCCCAAAGTAATTATGACGGATAAAGAATTAGTTCAACTCATTTCTGCCTATCGAATTTTTAATGAAAATGTTGAGTTATCCCTTTCCACGCGTGAGCATTCCACATTTAGAGATCATGCAGTAAGGTTAGGTATCACTTCTTTTAGTGCAGGATCCAAAACAGATCCCGGCGGATACGCACACCCCAATGAAGCCCTGGAGCAATTTGAAATTTCTGACGAACGTTCTGCACAAGAAATTGCAAGCATGATTAAAATTCAAGGTTATGAGGCAATTTGGAAAGATTGGGAACAGATTTTCTAAGTGTTCAATTTGAATAATTCTTCAAAAAAATAATCTCATTTCAAATTGTTTACAACAATGCTTTATTGATGTATATCAATTATATATAAAATAATAATTTGTTTAGGGTGATTAGAACGAAAATGACATTCCTGTATTATATTTGTGATAACAACGATGAGGTATTCCAAACAAATTAAATTACCGGGCTTTGGTTTAACCAGTCAACAAAAATTAGCTCATGCAAGTTTATTAGTAATTGGAGCCGGTGGATTAGGATGTACAGTGCTTCAATACTTGGTAGCAGCAGGAATTGGTAAAATTGGAATTGTAGATTATGATATTGTTGAAGTAAGTAATTTACCACGTCAAGTTTTATATAGTACGGAAGATGTCGGTAAATTAAAAGTTGAAGTTGCAGCTCGGCGCTTAAAGGAAATGAATTCCGATGTTAACATTGAAATTTTTCCTTATAAGCTTACGCAAGAAAACGGATTGAACCTGATTAAGAATTACACTATTGTTGCTGATTGTACTGATAATTTTATAGCAAGATATTTAATTAATGATATTTGTATTTCCTTAGAGAAGCCATGGGTTTTTGCTTCCATAGAAGGATGGGAAGGGCAAGTATCTGTTTTTAATTTTAACAATGGGCCCAGCTATCGCTGCATTTTTCCTGAAGCGCCATTAGACGCGCCCAATTGTGATGATTTAGGAATAACAGGCACGGTAGCTGCTTCAACAGCATCTATGCAGGCCAATGAAATATTAAAATGCATTACCGGCATCGGGAACACCATGAGTGGAAAACTTTGGGTAATGAATTTTTACAACAATAGTTTTAATTTCATTGAATTTAAACGCAATGAAAAAAACTTTTTAAAAGTGAATATTGAAAGAAATAGCAAACCAATAATGAAACACGATTTAGAAATAAGTGTCGAGGATTATCTTCAAAATACTGCAAATTATTTTTTAGTAGATATTCGAGACAGGCATGATTATGAAGATGATCCTTCAGAAGGGGAAAATATACCTTTTGATGAATTACTTAAAGCATTAGGAAGGATTAATTCCGATAAAAGATATTTATTGCTTTGCTTAGAAGGAAGAAAGAGCTTATTTGTAGCTTATCATGTAAAAGAAAAATACAAAATTGATAATGTATATAGCCTGGATGGAGGTTGGCAAAAACTAAAATTAGTTGTTAAAGAAATTTAAAATACTAAATAACGTTTAAATTTTCTAGCGCAACTTTTGCAGCAAATTGCTCGGCTTTTTTCTTCTGTAATCCATTGCCTGAGCCTTTAGATTCTCCATCTACCATTGCTTCTACTACAAAAACCAAGTTATGACCTTCTCGAATGGTTCTAACTAAATTAAACTCCAAAGTTTTTCCATAACGTTGACACCATTCTAATAATTGACTTTTATAATTAGTATCAATATCACGAATTTTATCAATATCTAAATATTTTTTCAGGATGACTGATTTAAAGAATTGATTGGCTACTTTATACCCCTTATCTAAAAAAATAGCACCGAATAAGGCCTCAAAACAATTACCCACCATAGAGGGTGCAATTTCATAAGGACCGCCATGTGATGAGTTTTCTTCTAAAAGCTTATCTAGCCCTAACTCATATCCTAATCGATTAAAAAATTCTCGATTAACTACCTTGGCCCGCATTTTACTCAAGAAGCCCTCATCTGCATCGGGAAATTTAGCGAATAAATATTCAGCAATAACTAAGCTCAGGACTGCATCGCCTAAAAATTCCAGGCGTTCATTAGAATCAACTACTTTTAAGCCTCTGGTATCCGAAGCGGATTTATGAGTAAAAGCTTGATGATAAAGCGCAATATTACCCGGACGAAAACCGATAAGCTTTTTAAGCCTTGGTTTTAGTGTGTCCTTATCAGCAAATAAGTGAAAAATTGCTTCAGATTTTTAAGCCTTGTACTTTTTGAAAATAATAGATGCATTATGACCGCCAAAGCCAAATGTATTACTTAAAGCAGCTCGAACTTCCCTTTCTTGCGGTTTATTGAAGGTAAGATTAAGACGAGGATTAATTTCCGGATCGTCTTCAAAATGGTTAATTGTTGGAGGTACTATATTATGAATAGTTGACATAATAGCAGCAATAGCTTCAATGGCTCCGGCAGCACCCAAAAGGTGACCGGTCATTGATTTAGTAGAACTGATATTAATATCATACGCACGCTCCCCAAACATTTTTTCAATAGAAGAAAGTTCACTTACATCACCCAAAGGCGTTGAAGTACCATGTACATTTATGTAATCAATATCTTGAGGACCTAAACCTGCATTTTCAAAAGCAAATTTAATTACATTTTGTACCCCCAAACCTTCAGGATGCGGTGCTGTCATATGGTAAGCATCAGCACTCATGCCGCTACCACCATATTCTGCATAAATTTTTGCACCACGCGCAAGAGCATGATCTAAATCTTCTAAAATTAATGCACCGGCCCCTTCCCCAAGAACAAAACCATCACGGTTTTTATCGAAAGGCCTGGAAGCAGTAGCATAATCATCGTTTCTTTCAGATAGTGCACGCATGGCATTAAAACCTCCAATAGCAGCTTCAACCACCGGAGCTTCAGAACCACCGGTGACCATTACTTTCATATTACCGTAACGAATATGATTTGCTGCTTCGGCAATAGCGTGATTAGAGGTAGCACAAGCAGATACAGTAGCATAATTAACACCTCTGAAACCATATTTAATTGAAATATGGCCTGCAGCTAAGTCAATAATCATTTTGGGAATGAAAAAGGGACTAAAACGAGGTGTACCATCACCACTGGCAAATGCTTGAACTTCATCTTGGAAGGTTTTTAAACCTCCGATACCGGAACCAAAAATAACCCCTGTACGGTCCTTGTCAAGGGCGTCTAAATCCAAACCAGAATCCTCAACTGCTTGAGTAGAAGCAGCCAAGGCATACTGAGTAAAAAGATCAATTCTTTTCACTTCTTTCTTATCAATATAAAGTTCAGGACTAAATTTTTTCACCTCGCAGGCAAATTTAGTCCTGAACTTCTCAGCATTAAATTTTGTAATAGGACAAGCTCCGCTCGTTCCTTTCAGGAGATTCTCCCAATAGGTTTGAACATCATTTCCAAGAGGGGTAATTGCCCCTAATCCTGTAACAACAACTCGTTTTAATTGCATCTCAATAAGAAGAATGGATTATTTCACCTGCTCTTCAAGGTAGCTGATTGCTTGACCAACAGTGGTAATATTTTCAGCTTGCTCGTCAGGGATGGAAACATTAAATTCCTTTTCAAGTTCCATGATTAGCTCAACGGTGTCGAGGGAATCGGCGCCGAGGTCATTAGTAAAGCTTGCCTCAGGTGTAACTTCGCTTTCATCTACACCGAGTTTTTCAACGATAATGGCTTTTACTTTGCTTGCAATGTCAGACATTTCTTTTCTGTTTAAAAATTTTTGCAAAATAACAACCTTTATTCGGTATTCACCAAAAAAATTGTCATTTTCCTAAAGTTGCTTAATTCAATTATTGATTATCAAGTATTTATAATTTTAGTTCCCGGCTCCATTTCTTTACAATTCCTTAATTTAGCCCCTATTTTAAGGTCTAAACATGCTTACGAAAAGGCCAAAAACTCAATCAAAAATATATCCTTTCTAAATATTCCACCAAATTACTTTAAAATCCTTGAAAAAAACGATTTTAAATAATTATTCACATAACTTTAATTTTCGAACCAAGAATTTCCTATTCTTTATAGTAACTTGCACCTGTTTTCAAATTAAAAATGGTTTGAAGAAGCATAAATTACAAATTGAAGAAGAACTGGATTTTTCAGCCTTAGCCATTGTTTCTGCAGCTAAAGACTACAAACTTTGTTTCCAAATTAATAATACTTTGAATATCAATTTAGATAAGTCAACAGTTATTAAAATCTGGGATCCCAAAAATAAACTTAGTATTTCTTTTACTTCCTATATATATGCTGACAAAGAAAATGATATCGTTTATTATATAGTTTCAAATAAGGAAGAAGGTAAAATAATGCTGCCAAAATTGAAACAAGTTGATTATTTATGTTTCTTGTCCGGTTACAATTCAAGTAACAAAATCGTTGAATGTGCAGAATTGTTAAGCAAAATTGCTTCCGTTCAAAAAGTATTTACAATTGAAAGCGAATTATTACAAAATATCATAATAGAATAATGTTTAAACAACACTTTAACCGTACAAAAATTATTGCTACCATTGGCCCGGCAACTTCCTCTGAAGAAATGCTTACTCAAATTATTGAAGCAGGGGTGGATGTTTGTAGATTAAATTTTTCTCATGGCACTTATGACCAACACAAAAATGCATTAGACTTAATACGGGGAATAAATCAAAAATACGCCTTACATACTTGTATCCTTTGTGATTTACAAGGTCCAAAACTTCGTATTGGTGATGTAGAGAATGGACTTATAAATTGGGAAAAAGGAGATATCGTTACCTTTACCAGCAAAAAATGCGTCGGTACCACTAATAGGGTGTACATGACCTATCAACAATTTCCGATGGATGTAAAAATTGGAGATAAAATAATGGTGGATGATGGTAAAATTGAACTTTCAGTTACTGCTACCAATCAAAATGATGAGGTTACTGCCGTAGTAAATTACGGAGGCCCGGTCGGTTCTAAAAAAGGAGTTAATTTACCTAATACCTATATTTCACTCCCTTCCTTGACTGAAAAAGATTTGGCTGATTTACAATTTGCACTGGATAATGATGTAGAATGGGTAGCTTTATCCTTTGTTCGTAAACCGGAAGACATTATACATCTCAAAAATATTATTGACGAGCGAGGTAAAAAGACCTTAGTAATTGCAAAAATTGAAAAACCGGAAGCTGTAAAAAACTTTGATGCCATTCTTGAACAGGCGGATGGAATAATGATAGCAAGAGGTGATTTAGGAGTGGAACTGGCGATGGAAGAATTACCGCTTATCCAAAAAATAATTGTAAAAAAATGCATGAGTGCTTCTAAGCCGGTAATTATAGCCACTCAAATGATGGAAAGTATGATCCTAAGTCCGAAACCAACACGCGCAGAAGCAAATGATGTAGGAAATGCTGTATTGGATGGTGCAGATGCTTTAATGCTTAGTGCAGAAACCTCTGTAGGAAAATACCCATTGCAAGTTGTACAACATATGGAAAGAATCATTTCCAGAATTGAACGCGACAAGGCTCCTTATAATGTAAAGTATTCCCTTAATAAAAAATCTCCAACCTTTATATCGGATGCTGTATGTTTAAATGCAGTGTTAATGTCGAAAGAAGTAGAAGCTGATGCTATTATCAGCATGACCAAATCAGGATATACGGCATTTAAAATATCGAGTTTTAGGCCGGAAGCCAATGTATTTATCTTCTCTGATGACCCTGAATTACTGAATCGAATAAACCTGATATGGGGTATTCGAGGACTTTATTACGATAAATATACCACCACAGACCAGACCTTCAAAGACGTGATTGCGATCCTCAAAAAGAGCAAACACCTTAAAACAGGAGATTTTGTAATAAATACAGCAAGTATGCCCATCCACGAAAGATCAAGGACTAACACGTTAAAGATCACAGTAGTTGAGTAAAAAATCGAGGCCAATAAATTAGCTTTTAAAAAAGATTTATTAAAATAAATCAAGGTATTTCATTGTTAATTGAAAGTATTGCCTAACTTGCGGATGTTAATTTTTTAATTTTTTATTTTCATGAACATTTTTGTAGGAGGAATTAATTACTCCACCCAAGAGAACAAACTCCAGGAGACATTCGAGCAATTTGGCGCTGTGTCATCTGTAAAAATCATCAGTGACCGAGACACAGGCCGTTCCAAAGGATTTGGTTTTGTAGTAATGGACAATGACGACGAAGCAAAAGCCGCAATCGAACAGCTTAATGGCTATTCGCTTGACGGTAAGAATATTGTTGTTAACGAAGCTCGTCCCCGCACCGAAGGTGGTGGTGGAGGAGGTCGCAGCGGCGGATTCAGTCGCGGCGGCGGAAATCGTAGCGGCGGCGGCGGTTATAGCGGCGGCGGAAATCGCGGCGGTGGTTATAATCGTGGCGGCGACAGAGACAGAGGTCATGGCGGCGGAGATCGTTGGTCATAGATATATTTGTTCTAAAAATTCAAAAGGCGGGTTTTTCTCGCCTTTTGCTTTTTATGACCTACCTGGAATAATATTCCTTAATTGGCTCAAAGTAAAAATCCTTCCACCCTTGCTTATAGGAATCCCCTTGCCCTTCCGGTATATCCCAATGATTTATTATTAATTTACATCCCTTCGGCTTTTCTTCAAATATTAATTCCAATTTAGAATCCGGTGCTCCTTCCGGGAATTCAGAACTACGCCAATTTTGTAAAATTCTTTTTCCTTCTTCTAATTCAATATTTTCTCCGCTAATGTAGCTATCCCAAGCTGTAAACTTCCCTCCTACTTTTTTGGAAACAACTGCTTTCGCTCCTCCCGTAAATGCTGCATGCTCTTTGCTATCCAACCATGCATTATATAGTATCTTAGCATCAACCGGTAAGGTAGCTGATACCTTAAGTTTATCTGTTTTCATAGGTAGAAAATTATTTTAAGGTAAAATTACAAAATTTATAAAGTATGCTAATCATTTACATGCTTTTAAGTATATTTTTAAATATCAATTATGGTTTAGATGGATAAACCAATATTAATTGGAATAGAATTATACGAGCTTTTAAAAGCTAATCAAGTGTTTTTATGATTTTTGATGTAATTTTGCTGCGGTTTTAATTCCTTACCTATGTCCAAACAAGTTGAATTGATTATGCCCAAAATGGGCGAAAGTATAGCAGAAGCAACCATTTTGAAATGGCTCAAAAAAGAAGGCGATACTATTGAAATTGATGAAGCCGTTCTTGAAATTGCTACTGATAAAGTTGATTCTGAAGTACCCTCTCCCAATGCCGGTACCTTATTAAAAATTTTATTCAATGAAGGTGATGTAGTAGCCGTTGGTAAAGCCATTGCCTTAATTGGTACTGAAGCAGGCGCCGCAGTTGAAATTCCTTTAGTACCTTCTTCCAACGGACATACGTCCAATGGGCATTCAAGTACACAGGCAGTATCAAGCGCTCAAGTAGTAAGTACTCCGCCATCCAATGCAATCTCCCATGAAAAACCTTCCGGAAATAGATTTTATTCTCCTTTGGTTTTAAATATAGCACGAAGCGAAAATATTTCAATGTCGGAATTAGAAGCCTTGCCGGGAACAGGGAATGAAGGCAGAGTAACCAAAAAAGATATTTTATCCTATATAAATAATAGAGGAAACGCAGCTGTAAATTCCTCTATAAATACGCCAACAATTGCTGTGCAGGCAGAACCGACGGCAACGAGTGTAAAAGTAGCTACTCCTGCTACCACATCCATTCAAGATCCCGATATTGCATTGATGCCCGGAGATGAAATTATTGAAATGGATAGAATGCGTAAGCTCATAGCCGATCATATGGTAATGAGCAAGCATGTATCTCCTCATGTCACTTCATTTGTAGAAGCAGATGTAACCAATATAGTAAAATGGAGAGATAAAATTAAAAATTCATTTGAGAAAAAAGAAGGTGAAAAAATTACTTTTACGCCTATTTTTATTGAAGCCATTGTAAAAGCAATAAAAGATTTTCCGATGATAAATATTTCCCTATCCGGAAATCAAATTATCAAGAGAAGAAATATTAATATTGGTATGGCTGCTGCCTTACCAAGTGGCAACTTAATTGTTCCGGTTATTAAAAATGCTGATACTAAAAACTTACTAGGCCTAACGAAAGAGGTAAATAGCTTGGCCAATCGTGCTAGAAATAATCAATTAAAACCTGATGAAATTCAAGGAGGAACATTTACTTTAACGAATGTAGGAAGTTTTGGAAATGTAATGGGTACACCTATTATTAATCAACCGCAAGTAGCCATTCTTGCTGTTGGTACTATTAAAAAGAAACCGGTTGTGCTGGAAACAGAATATGGCGATATTATAGGTATTAGACACATGATGTTTTTATCTTTATCCTATGATCATCGTGTAGTAGATGGAAGTTTAGGCGGTAGTTTCTTAAGAAGAGTTGGAGACTACTTAGAACAATTTGATCCTAACAGAGAAATTTAATTTATTTATACCCCATAAAAAAAGCGTCATAATTTGACGCTTTTTTTATGCATTATGGCTTCCTAAATCATTCAATATTAAAATTACATTAAGTCCATCATTTTTGAAAATCCTTACAGCAACTATATTAGTTTATAACAATATAATAACTTGGAAATCAAACCAAAATTGTTAAATTTTTAAACCAAAATGAGCATTATCCATCTAAAACACTAATTTTGCACATACACACTAACGTTTACCCCCCAAAATGAAGAAAAATACCAATCTTTTCTTTGACCTTCATCATTCAAAAAAAACATTATATTATTCATTTTTAAATACTTACAATGAGAATTCCACTCATTGCCAAACTTTTTTTCTAAAAATAACTTCAAAATGAAATCTAAAGGGATTATTACCACTTTACTAATTGTGCTTGTACTTGGTGGTCTTATTTATTTTAAGATAAGCAGTAGTAAGGATCAGGCAAAAACCTTAGGGCCTCCTAAACAAGGTCCGGGTTATGTGACTACTTATATTGTTAAATCTACTCAATTGGATAATACTATTCAAAGTGCAGGAACTTTATTGGCCAATGAAGAGGTTGAGGTTCGCCCGGAAATCGCCGGCAAGATTACTAAAATATATTTTAAGGAAGGAACGCCTGTAACAAAAGGCGAGCTTTTGGTTAAAATATATGATGGTGATTTGCAAGCTCAGTTACAAAAACTAAAATACACTGAGAAATTAACCGCTGAATCTGAAGCACGCCAAAAAAAATTATTAGCTATCAATGGAGTTAGCCAACAAGATTATGATGTAATATTAAATACGCTTAATACTACCAGAGCAGATATTGAATTACTAAGCACTCAAATTTCAAAAACAGAAATTCGTGCACCATTTAATGGAATTATTGGTTTGAAAAGCGTGAGTGAAGGCAGCTACGTTTCACCAAGCACCAGCATTGCTTCTATCCAAGAAATTGATCCTTTAAAAATAGACTTTTCTATACCGGAAAAATACATGCTCACGGTAAAAAAAGGAGATCCAATTCATTTTACTGTTTCAGGTTCATCCAAAATATTTGAAGGAGCTATTTATGCCATTGAACCAAAAATTGACATGAATACACGTACCGTTTTACTCAGAGCCATTTGTCCTAATAAAACCAAAGAAATATTGCCCGGTGCTTTTGCTCAAGTAGAATTGGTGATGCAAAAAATAAATAATGCTCTATTAGTTCCTACTGAATCAGTAATACCACAACTTAAAAACCTAAAAGTGTTTTTGTATAAAAGCGGAAAAGCTCAGCCATGTATTGTGCAAACAGGTATTCGAAATGATTCAGCCATACAAATTACCTCCGGATTAAATGTTGGTGACACTTTAATTACCACAGGAATTATGGCATTAAAACCTGGTGCACCCGTTAAAATTTACAATACTAAATAAAGCACATTTCGCTTGAAAAATATTTATACCCACAATTATTTAATTTGTGATTCAACCAACAAAGGAGGAATGAAATAATGAGTCTTTCATCAGTATCGATAAATCGTCCGGTATTAGCTACAGTAATGTCAATCGTTATTGTTATTTTCGGATGTTTAGGATATTCTTATTTAGGCGTTCGGGAGTTTCCATCCATAGACCCTCCAATTATTACGGTAAGGACCAGTTATACCGGTGCCAATTCTGATGTAATAGAATCACAAATCACCGAGCCACTGGAACAAAACATTAATGGTGTGGATGGTATTCGTTCCATTAGTTCCTCCAGTAACCAAGGAAGCAGTGTTATTACGGTTGAATTTAATTTAGGGGCAGATTTAGAAACTGCGGCTAATGATGTTCGTGATAAAGTTTCACAAGCCATTAAATTGCTTCCTGCGGATATTGATGCGCCACCTGTCGTTACTAAATCGGATGCCAACTCTGATGCCATATTAGCGCTCACTATACAGAGTACCACAAAAAATATATTGCAGGTAGATGATTACGCTGAAAACGTAGTTCTCCAACGACTGCAAACCATACCAGGGGTAAGTACCATCCAAATTTGGGGGCAAAAGAAATATGCAATGCGCCTATGGTTGGATCCAAATAAACTCTCCTCTTTTAACTTGACAGCATTAGATGTTCAAACAGCATTAAATAAAGAAAATGTTGATTTACCTGCAGGAAAAATTGAAGGAAACACCACCGAGCTTACAGTTAGAACCTTTGGCAGGCTTAAAACGGAAGATGATTTTAATAATTTAATAATTAAAACAGACGGTGCCCGAACGATAAAGCTGCAAGATATTGGATATGCCGCTCTGGGTCCTGAAAACGAAGAGACCATATTGAAGCAAGCCGGAGTACCAATGATTGGCCTGGGAGTAGTGCCGCAACCGGGAGCAAATTATATTGATATCTCTGATGAATTTTTCAAAAGATATGAAGATATTAAAAAAACACTGCCCAAAGATTATGTTTTAAATGTAGCCCTGGATAATACCAAGTTTGTAAAAAAATCAATCAAGGAAGTAAAGGAAACTTTGCTGGTTGCATTTGTATTAGTAGTGCTCATTATTTATTTATTTTTTAGAGATTGGCTTATTGCTTTCCGCCCGCTTATAGATATACCGGTATCATTAATAGGTGCATTTTTCATCATGTATATTTTTGGTTTTTCAATTAATATACTCACCTTACTGGCTATTGTTTTAGCCACCGGATTGGTGGTAGATGACGGTATAGTAGTCACTGAAAATATTTATAAAAAGGTGGAAGAAGGTATGACTCCTTTGGAAGCTGCCCATAAGGGCTCCAATGAAATATTTTTTGCTGTTATTTCTACTTCCATAACATTGGCAGCCGTATTTATGCCTGTTATTTTTTTACAGGGATTTGTGGGTAGGTTGTTTCGGGAATTTGGAGTGGTAGTAGCAGGAGCCGTGTTAATTTCCGCCTTTGTTTCTTTAACATTAACGCCAATGTTAAATGTTAAATTAATCAGAAAGAATCAGAAGAAATCTAAATTTTACGAAAGAACCGAACCGTTTTTTGTTGCTTTGACCACTGGCTATAATAATTCCTTAAAGAAATTTATGGAAAGGCGCTGGCTGGCATTTTTAATTATCGGCATTTCCATAATTATGATCTTCGGAATAGGTAAATTTTTACCGTCAGAATTATCTCCACTTGAAGATCGCAGTTTACTGAGAATGTCCGCTACGGCGCCGGAAGGCTCCTCCTATGAATATATGGATAAATACATGGGATCGATAACTGATTTCATTGTTGATTCAATCCCCGAGCGCCAGGTGTCTCTTACTATTGTTGCACCTAGTTTCTCCGGTTCAGGAGCTGTGAATACAGGCTATTTAAGAATTGTACTTTCCAATCCTGAAGACAGGAAACGCTCACAGCAAGATATATTTGATTACATCAACAAACATTTAAAATACTTTTCGGGAGCTCGGATATTTGCTATTCAGGAGCAAACAATAAGCGGAGGCGGATCAGCATCCAAAACAAGTTTACCGATTCAATTTGTATTGCAAGCGCCAAATTTTGATGCCCTAAGGAAATACCTTCCAAAATTTATGGAAGAGGTAAACAAAAATCCAACCTTTTTAGGAATTGACGTGAATCTTAAATTTAATAAGCCTGAATTATCTGTTACCATCGATCGTGATAAAGCAAAATCCTTGGGTATTTCTGTCATAGATATATCTCAAACGATTCAATTAGCTTTAAGTGGAGGAAGATTCGGTTATTTTGTAATGAATGGCAAGCAATACCAAGTAATGGGTCAGGTAACCCGTCAATACAGAGACCAACCACTTGATTTAAAATCATTATATGTAAGGACGGCCACAGGAAAAGCTGTGCAGTTGGATAATGTAGTAAAAGTCAGTGAACAAAGCGAACCTCCCCAATTATATAAATTTAATCGATATGAGTCAGCTACGGTATCTGCAGGCCTAGCCCCAGGGAAAACCATTGGAGATGGTATCAATGCCATGAAGGAAATCGCTTCGCATGTATTAGATAAGTCATTTAGTACTGCTTTAAATGGTCCTTCCCGCGACTATGCGGAAAGTTCCTCCAATATGGTATTTGCATTTATTTTGGCACTAGTGCTCATTTATTTGGTATTGGCAGCGCAATTTGAAAGCTTTATTGACCCGCTAACCATTATGTTCACTGTGCCATTAGCATTAGCAGGTGCCGTATTAACCCTATGGTATTTTAATCAAACACTAAATATTTTTAGTGAAATTGGAATTATCATGTTAATTGGTCTGGTAACCAAAAACGGAATTTTAATTGTTGAATTTGCCAACCAAAATAAAGAACATGGAATTTCGGTTCATCAAGCTGTATTGGATGCAGCTACTTCACGTTTGAGACCTATTTTAATGACATCCTTAGCTACTGCATTAGGGGCATTACCAATTGCATTAGCATTAGGGGCAGGGTCTAAAAGCCGGGCTCCAATGGGGATTGCTGTTATTGGCGGATTAATATTTTCATTAGGATTAACATTATATGTTATTCCTGCCATGTATACTTATTTATCAAAAGACCATAAAGCACCCAAAGATTAGATGGAATCGAATCATTTAATTGAAAGTAATCAATAGATTGACCAATTACAAGCATCAAAATAACCAATGAATAGAAATATTTTCAGAAATAAGAGAGGTATGAAAAAAATCGGGATGTATCTGTTTTTTAGTTTAATGCTTACAAGGGTTGCAGCACAAGATTTATTGACACTTGATAATGCAATTAAAATTGCTTTAAAAAATAATTACTCCATCAGTATTTCAAAAAATGATGCACAAGTTGCCGAAAATAATGCCACCTATGGCAATGCAGGTGCCTATCCGCTCACTCAAATTGTAGCCGGGGAAAACTTTCAAAACAATGCTATCCATCAACAATATTCTACGGGCGCTGAAGTAATAAGACCTAGCGTAAAATCATATACCACTACTGCCGGTGCACAATTAACCTGGACCATTTTTCAAGGATTTAAAATGTACGCTACCTATGATCGATTAAAGGAACTTGAAAAAATTGGTGAAGCTAATTTACGCATGACCATTGAAAATAATATTGCGCAAGTAATTAATGCTTTTTATGATATAGCGCAACAGAAACAACAGATGAAAGCCACCAATCAGAATATTTCATTGTATGAAGAGAAATTGGAAATTGCGCGAAAGAAATTAGAAATTGGTTCTTCTTCAAAATTAGATTTTCTTCAAGCTAAAGTAGATTTAAATGCACAAAAATCGAAATTTTTAAGTTTAAAAATAAGTATGGTAACTGCAAAAGCTACCTTAAATCAACTTTTAGCGCGTCCTTCTGATGTGGATTTTGATATTGAAGATACTATCGTAATAAATTATAATCCCAGTATTGAAGAATTAAGAAAATCTGCACTTGAACAAAATACACAACTATCCATTGCTGAAAAAAACATGCAAGTTGCCAATGCAGTAATACGTGAAAATGAATCATTGTTATATCCTACTATATATTTTACTCCGGGATATAATTTTTCATTAGTAAAAAACCAAGCAGGTTTAGTTTTACTAAACCAAGGCTTAGGTTTTAATGCGGGCGGCAATTTAGTGTACAATATTTTTAACGGTAGTTATGCAACACGGAATATTCAGAATGCTAAAATCAGCAGTTATACCAGCAAATTGAATTATGATTTCACTAAGCTACAAGTGGAAACATCTGTAAATAAAACATTTGAAACATTTCAGAACAATTTACAATTACTTAAATTAGAAGAAGATAACACTGCCATAGTAAATGAGAATGTTTATGTGGCATTTGAAAGATTTAAAATAGGTTCAAGTTCCGGAATTGAACTAAAACAAGCCCAACAATCCTTGGAGGATGCACAATACCGGTTAATAAATGCCAGGTTTACGACGAAGCTGGCAGAAACGGAACTACTTCGCTTGAATGGCAGTTTATATAAATTATTAAAATAATTTCAGCACTACCCAACCTTTAGGGATAGTTTTGCGTACCTTATATTAGAATCTAGTTGCGGATCTTTTGCTTATGGTTTTTAGATGGTTTTTTTTCCATAGGTTTGAGACCGCAACTTTTTTTTATTTATAATGAAAGGTTTTAGGCAGTCTCAGTTTTGAAAGCAAAGTATTTTGCAATATCCATTGCCCTTGAGGGTTTTTCCAATATAAATTACATTCTTCTTTTTGTTCATGGTGTCCTATAGAAATGCTATAAGTAAATAGCGCCATTTTATTATTATTGAAGAATATAGGATGCGACATATCAAGTCTTCCTTTAACATGCAATTGATTTTGGATGATGGACAAAGAATCAGGTTCCAATTTATTTCCCAGTTCATTTAAAAAATCTTGATCTTGCTGTTTAGTCATAATTTTTCTGCCACCGGTATTTTCTGCATTCCATGGGGAAATATTATTTAATAGAAACTGCTGGTAAATTCTGATTAAATCGGAATCCCCTACCCTTATAGTATAATTATTACTAAATTTTTGTTTTAAGGAATTCGTATCTAAGCCATTACTAACTTTTATCATGGAAATTAGTCCCTGAGTAATTAAATTAACATCTTGGAAACCAATATCCTTTGCTTGCTCACAAATAATAAGACCATCAAAGTCCTTTTTAGAAAAAACAATTTGAATTAGAAAAGATCTTTCCAAATCAGGTGTAAAATTAAATTTTACGTTGTTTTCCTCATTTACAGGTTTATTTAAAGAAGATTGACATCCAAAAAACAATAAGAAAATGGACGCAAGGGGTAAGAATCCGAATTTGAACATAGGAATTTGCATTTAGGAATTAAAGCAAAAACCCAACCAAAGCAAGTTTAATGACAAGCAAATAAAGGTTTTGAATAAATACAAAACCTTCATTTGCACTATTAATTTGCAGAATTAAATATTTTATTATTTAGACTTGGCCTTTTGAGCCTTCTCCAAATCGTTAAAATATTTTTTAGTTTCTTGAATGGAAACTCTAACTTCTTGAGCTAAATCTTTTACATCCTGCATAGCATGCCTTAATCGAGTACCTGCCGCATGATTATTTTTCTCATAAAATTTATCAAAATCCTTTTCAAGACTTTTGACTAAATTCAGTAGCTCATTGTACCTATTTACTCTCATATACATTAAATAATTAAAATCAAAATAAAGGGAAAGGACTACCCTTCCAGATAATCTGTTCCTTGGTGTGGTGAAGCGAGAGAAATTTATACGTTAGGATTAAACTTCTAAAACACTGGCATATTCATATTTTTTTTCAGCAAGTTTTTTGGCTACTTCTGAAAATGAATCCAATGTTTGTTGAACGTCTTCTAACGTGTGGGCAGCAGTAGGGATGAGTCTTAGCATGATTTGACCACGTGGAATCACAGGATAAACTACAATAGAGCAGAAAATATTATGATTTTCGCGCAAATCCATAATTAGGTTGGTGGCCTCGCCAAGGGTTCCGCTTAAAAAAATAGGAGTAACCGGGGTATTAGTTTTACCTAAATTAAAACCCCTTTCACGCAATCCACTTTGTAAAGCATCCACAATGGTCCATAGTTTGGTTCGTAAAGATGACTCATTACGTAATAATTCCAAACGTTTTAGATCACCAATTACCAATGGCATTGGTAATGATTTGGCAAATATTTGAGAACGCATATTATAGCGTAAATATTCAATAATTTGGTTGGAGCTGGAAATAAAGGCACCAATACTTGCCATAGATTTAGCAAATGTTGAAAAATAAATATCAACATGTTCTTGAACATTTTGATGTTCATCTGTTCCGGCACCGGTAGGGCCCATGGTTCCAAATCCATGAGCATCATCAATCATCAGTCTAAAATTGTATTTGCTCTTTAAAGCAACAATTTCTTTTAACTTACCTTGATCACCGCTCATTCCAAAAACTCCTTCAGTAATAACTAAAATACCTCCGGTTGTCTCATCAATAATATTTTGTGCTCTTTTGAGCTGTTTTTCAAGATTATCAATATCATTATGCATAAAGGTATAGCGTTTGCCTTGATGCAAACGTACCCCGTCAATAATACAAGCATGAGACTCGGAATCATAAATTACTACATCATGTCTATCAAGGAGCGCATCAATAGCTGATATAATTCCTTGATAACCATAATTCAACAAAAACGTATCTTCTCTTTTAACAAATGTTGATAATTCGCGTTCCAATTGTTCGTGATGATCGCTATTACCGGACATCATTCTAGCACCCATTGGAGAAGCCAAACCATAGGTAGCCCCGGCTTCAGCATCTACTTTACGAACTTCAGGATGATTGGCAAGACCTAAGTAATTATTTAAACTCCAAATAAGCATTTCTTTGCCGCGAAATACCATCCTATTTGAAATTTCCCCTTCCAATTTAGGGAAAGTAAAATACCCATGTACACTTTTAGCATGTTGGCCAAGAGGGCCACGATTATTCTTTATTTTTTCGAAAATGTCCATTTCTATACAGTAAAATCGGGGCAAAAATAAGAGATTTACCTGAGCAAAACTAAATTCATTAATATTTTATGGAAATTTGAATGGATTCTAAAGTTCAATGGACCATAGCAAACATAAGAAGTAACATCCTTAGTCCTATCTTCGTCTATGAAAATGAACCATTAAATCAATGAAAACTTGGAAATTTTCAATAAAAATCACTATCTTTGCTGTTTGCATATGCTAAGTAAAAAACTCCTGTATATCATTGCGTTAGCTATTTTAGTCACCTCTTGTAGTTCCTACCAGAAGGCCTTAAGGAGCGATGATGTTGGAATGAAATACAAAATGGCGGAAGGTTTTTACAAAAAAGGTGATTATCAGAGAGCCGCTCCATTATATGATGCCTTAGTTCCTTTGTATAAAGGTACGGCAGAAGGTGAAATGATTTATTTTAAATACGCAGATTGCTATTACCATTTAGGGGATTATATGCTATCAGCCTATCATTTTAAGTATTTTGCTGAATCCTTTCCATTAAGTTCAAAGTCGGAAGAAGCCTTTTATATGTATGCATACAGCCTATATCAGGAATCACCGGCCATAGACCTTGACCAAAGTAGTACCAAAAAAGCAGTAGATGCATTTCAATTATTTATTGACAAATACCCAAGTTCAAAAAGAGTAGAACAGTGCAATAAATTAATAGATGAATTAAATGCCAAATTGGAGCAAAAGCAATTAAATAATGCGATGCTCTATTTTAATATTATGGATTATAAATCCGCAACATGGGCATTAAAGCAGTATTTGACTGATTATCCTAATAGTTCACAAAGAGAGGAAATTGAGTTTAATATTGTACAATCTGCCTTCTTTTTGGCAAAAAATAGTGTAGAACGAAAAAGAGAAGAAAGATATTTAAACACATTGCAATATTGCACAGATTTTAAGGATAAATATCCTAAATCAAAATTCACTAAAGCAGTGGAAGTTATTAATAATCAGAGTAATATTAATATTCAAAAACTTAAAGCTAAGTTACATGACTAAACAAATTCCATTGGAAGTTATTCCAAGAGATCTACGTCAAATTGAAGACAAAAGTGGCAACATTTATGAGTCTATTGCTATCATTAGCAAAAGAGCAAACCAAATTTCTCACAATCAAAAGGAAGAACTTCACGCAAAATTGGCTGAATTTGCTCCTGCAACTGATAATTTGGAGGAAGTATTTGAAAATAGAGAGCAAATTGAAATCTCTACTTATTATGAAAAGCTTCCAAAGTCCAGTATTGTTGCAACAGAAGAATTTACGGATAATGAAGTTTACTTCAGAAATCCACATACCAACAAAGAAAGCAAATAATTGAAGGTTCTTTTAGGCGTAACCGGTAGCATTGCTGCTTATAAAGCAGCAATTTTAACACGCCTTCTGATAAAGAATAATCACGAAGTAAAAATTATTCTTACGGAAAGCGCTAAAGATTTTGTTACGCCTTTAACTCTTGCAACCTTATCAAAAAATCCCGTTGAAAGTGGTTTTTTTGATAAAAATTCAGGAGTTTGGGTCAACCATGTGCAATTAGGCGAATGGGCAGATCTAATGCTCATTGCTCCGGCTAGCGCCAATACAATTGCTTCTATGGCCAACGGCATATGTAATAATTTACTTTTAGCTACTTTTTTAAGTGCAAGATGTCCCGTTTTAATTGCACCGGCCATGGATAGAGATATGTATTTACATTTTTCAACACAGAAAAATTTAAAATATCTTTCCGATAATAAAGTAACTATCATTGCCCCTGAAGATGGGGAATTGGCAAGTGGAATTTTTGGTATGGGCCGCATGGCTGAACCTGAAAGCATCATTGAAATTTTAAATTTTCATTTATCTTAAGTTTATCAGGAAAACGCGTTTTAATAACCGCTGGTCCAACTTATGAACCAATAGATCCCGTTCGTTTTATTGGCAATCATTCCAGTGGAAAAATGGGCTTTGCTTTAGCCAATCAAATGGCTGAAAATGATGCTAAAGTAATACTAATTACTGGTCCGGTTCATTTAAGTATCAGTCATCCGAATATTACGAGAATTAATATTGTAAGCGCCGAAGAGATGTACCAATCTTGTGTTAATGTTTTCCCTAGTTGCGATATTGCTATCATGTGTGCTGCAGTAGCTGATTACAGACCTCTTAATCCTAGTCCTGAAAAGATAAAAAAAACTGATTCCGAGCAACTTGTAATTCATTTAGAAAGGAATAAGGATATTTTGGCTGAATTAGGTTCACTAAAAAATACGCATCAAATTTTAGGGGGATTTAGTTTAGAAACCCATAATGAAGAAAATTTCGCCTTGGATAAATTAAAGCGTAAAAATTGTGACTTTATCGTTTTAAATTCATTAAAAGACGAAGGTGCCGGTTTTGGCGCAGATACCAACAAAGTAAGTATTTATTCCAAAGGTGGAACAATTGAACATTTTGCTTTAAAATCAAAAGAAAATGTTGCCAAGGATATTGTAGCATTTATCCAAAATAATTTTTGAAATACCTTTCAAAATTTAACAGTCATTAATACTAATTTAGTAATTTGCACGTTTCAAGGATAAGAATTATCTTTGTTATAATTAGTCTTTTATACCTCATGAGAAGCACCCTACTGATTGCATTTACCTGTATCCTTGTAAGTTTCTCCACTTTAAAAGCACAGGAACTTTATTCTACTGTTACGGTAATTTCCCCTACCATTCAGCAAACCCCAACTATGAAAAGCACATTTAAGACTTTAGAATCGAGTATTCGTGAGTTTTTAAATACCAAGAGCTGGACCGGAGATGTTTATCAACCCACTGAAAGAATAGAATGTCAATTTTTAATTACCGTAAATTCTTATGATGTAACTACAGGAACCTTTTCTGGTACCATGCAAATATCTTCTAATAGACCGGTTTATGGTTCCAATTACAATTTAAGCTTATTAAATATCTTAGATCGTGATATAAATTTTAAATATGTTGAATTTCAACCTATAGATTATGTGGAAGGGACTTATATTAATGACTTATCTTCCATTTTGGCCTATTATGCCTATCTAATTATCGGTATGGACTTTGACTCCTATGTAGAATATGGAGGCACACCTGCTTATACCAAAGCCGTTTCAATTGTCAATTCAGCGCAATCATCCACCATTACAGGTTGGAAATCAGGAGAGAAAAATGATAAAAATCGTTATTTCATCATTACTGAATTAATGGATGAACAAAGAGGTAAAATATATCGAAAAGTAGTATACAATTACCATCGCCAAGGCTTTGATTTAATGTATGACGATGTGGACAAGGGACGCGAAGGTGTTGCACGCAGCTTAGAAGCCTTAGATGAGCTTTATAAAGCCAATCCATTCTCCCCGATGCTACAAACATTTTTCCTTTGTAAAAAGGAGGAAATCATGACCACCTTTAGCCAAGCGCAAACTTCTGTCAAAACAAAAGTTAGTAGTTTGTGCCAAGAGATGGATCCCGGAAACTCTTCAAAATACGCAGAACGTCTTAGACCATAATTGCATCCGATGCTTTCTAAATTACGGATTCAAAATTATATACTTATTCGGGAGTTAGAAATTGACTTCCAAGATAAACTTACTACCATCACCGGAGAAACAGGCGCCGGTAAATCAATTATTCTGGGTGCACTTGGACTAATTTTAGGAAATAGAGCTGATGCAGGAACCCTTTTAGATGAGCACAAAAAATGCATCATAGAAGGAACTTTCCAAATTAGCAATTATAATTTAAGAGATTTTTTTACTAAGCACGAATTAGACTGGGAGGAAGAAAGCATTCTTAGGCGTGAAATAGCTCCGGGAGGAAAATCCAGAGCATTTATCAATGACTCGCCTGTTAATTTAGTAATTTTAAAAGAACTCGGAGAAAAATTAGTTGATATACATAGCCAACATCAAACCCTGCAACTTACTGCACCGGGGTTTCAAATTTCTTTATTAGATGCCGGAATAAATCATAAAGATTTGCTTGATGAATTTAAAAATGTATTCAAGTCATATAAAAAAATAAGTAAAGGTTTAGAAGAATTATTAGATTCTGAAGCAAAAACAAAAAAAGAATATGATTATAATTTATTTCAATTAAATGAAATTGAAGGATTAGCTTTACAAAATGGAGAACTTCAAAAATTAGAAGATGAACTAGCCATATTAAGTCATGCGGAAAGTATTCAATTAAACCTTCAACAAGCCAATTATCTTCTTTCAGAAGAAGAACAAAGTATATTAAATAAACTTAGAGAGATTAAACGTACTTTGGCCTCTATTGCCAATTACAATTCTCGTTTAAAAACACTTGCTGAACGAATTGATAGTTTTCTGATAGAAGGTAAAGACTTAAATGGAGAAATTGAAGATTTCCTAGATGGCGTAAGTGTCGATAATGCGAGGATGGAGGAAGTTAACCAAAGGCTTCAAGCGATCAATGCCATACTAAGTAAACATCAACTAAAAAACGAACCGGAATTATTTAGTTATTTAGAAGATTTACGATCAAAAGTAAGTAGTGTAGAAAGTATATCAGAGGATATTCAACGTTTAAGTAAGGAGCA
Organism: uncultured bacterium; assembly: GCA_903829945.1. Lineage (GTDB taxonomy): Bacteria > Bacteroidota > Bacteroidia > CAILMK01 > CAILMK01 > CAILMK01. The sequence continues at coordinate 65,440 of CAIKRV010000086.1, forward strand.
AGCCAAGCTTTTAAAAAGAGCTGAAGAATTAGCTTTAAAAATATCCAATAACAGACAAAAAGAAATACCAAATTTAGAAAAAAAACTTATAGCGCTCTTAAAACAAGTTGGTATTCCTGAAGCGAATTTAAAAATTAATTTAAGCGCATTAAATGGTTTAAATGAATACGGATCTGACCAAATCAGTATTTTATTCAGTGCTAATAAAGGCAGTAAACCGGATACCATTGACAATGTAGCATCCGGAGGAGAATTATCCCGATTAATGCTATGTTTTAAATATATTCTTGCAGACTCAATTTATCTGCCAAGCATTATTTTTGATGAAATAGATACCGGCATTTCAGGTGAAGTTGCCATAAGTGTAGGTAAAATTATAAAGCAGATGGCTTCCAGACATCAGGTGCTTTGCATTACACATCTTCCGCAAATGGCAGCCATGGGACATCAACAATGTCTTGTTTATAAAGTAACCGGAAAAGAAATAACCGAAACGAATATTAGAGCACTTACTGAACACGAGAGAATAGAAGAAATTGCAAAAATGCTTTCCGGACATAATCCAAGCAGCAATGCCGTCGAAAATGCAAAAGAACTTTTAGGAAGCTTCCAGAAACTTTAAGTATTTAACTATGAAACTTAGTTTCGAACAGCAATTTATAAAATTTATTAGAGAAAATGAATTATTTTCAGATCTAGATCACCTATTAGTTGCTGTCAGCGGTGGAAGTGATTCGGTATTATTAGCCCATCTTTTAAAAAAATTACATTTAAAATTTAGTATCGCACATTGTAATTTTAAGTTACGCGGAGAAGAATCAGAAGGTGATGAATTATTTGTAAGTAATTTAGCTGATGAACTAAATGTTCCCATTTACGTCAAGCATTTTTCAACTGATCAATATGCGACGGATCAGAAAGTATCCATTCAAATGGCTGCGAGAGCACTTCGTTATAGTTGGTTCCAAGAAATTTTAAAAAAAGAAAAAATAAATTATATAATTACTGCACATCATAAAGATGATTTGGCAGAAACCGTATTACTAAATTTATCTAAAGGTTCTGTCCTAAATGGCTTGCATGGAATTAAGCCAAAAAACAATAATATTGTCAGACCATTATTATGGGCCAGTAAAAATGAAATTAAAAAATATATAGCAGAAGAAAAAATATCCTATCGGGAAGATAGTAGCAATCATAGTTCCAAGTATCAGAGAAATTTAATTAGACATCAAATATTCCCTGAATTTGAAAAAATAAATCCTTCCTTCAGCGAAACTATATTGCAAACTTCATTATTGCGTAATCAGATCAATAATTGGTTTGAAACTTACTGCTTAACATTAAAAGACCAATTATTTAGTCATCATCAAGGAATACTAAGCTGCGCCAAGGAGGCATTAATAAAATTTAACGAAGCCATCATTTTTGAATTGATTAGGACGTATAATTTTACTCCTCATCAAGCGATCAATATTTATAAGGCACTTAAGGGTACTGAATCAAAGGAATTCAATTCAAAAACACATCGAATTATTATTGATAGAAGTTTATTGCAAATTATTCCAATTATTGAGCATGAGAAAAATGATGGCGTTTTAGTATTTGAAGAAGGCAATTATATTTATCAATCCCAAATCATTCATTTTAATTTCACAAAATATCCTCCGGCTCAATTTAAGCAACACCCTCCTCATATAGCTTATTTAGATGCCGATAAAATAATTTTTCCATTACAAATTCGAGTATGGAAAAATGGTGATTATTTTCAACCCTTCGGAATGCAAGGCAATAAAAAAATTAGCGATTATTTAACTGATATAAAACAGGGAAAATATGAAAAAGAGCACCAACTGGTAGTGGTATCAGAAGATATAATATGTTGGGTGGTTAATAAGCGAATAGATGAGCGATTTAAAATAGATGAAACCACTGAGCGAATTTTAAAAATTGAAGTTCTAAATCATAAAAATGAAACATTACATTCATGAAAGATTTTAAAAAAAACGACCCTAAGGTCATTAACGGTTGGGCAATGTACGATTGGGCAAATTCAGTATATTCTCTGGTTATAACTTCAACTATTTTCCCTATCTATTATAGTTCAGTTACCAAAGCAGCCTATCATGGAAGTGATGTGATTTTTTTAGGAATTAAAATAGATCACTCGGTTTTGTATTCCTATGCTATATCATTTTCATTTTTAATTGTCGCTTTCCTCTCTCCTATTCTTTCGGGAATTGCCGACTATAGTGGAAACAAAAAAGGCTTCATGAAATTTTTCGCCTATTTAGGAAGTATTTCATGTGCAGCATTGTATTTTTTTGAAGGGGAAAATGTAGTTTACGGAATTGCTTGTTCCATTATGGCAAGTATTGGATTTGCCGGTAGTATAGTATTTTATAATTCTTTTTTACCGGAGATAGTAACTGAAGATAAATATGATGCTGTAAGTGCAAAAGGATTTTCTTTAGGATATATCGGTTCCGTAATTCTTATGATTGCAAATTTAATTATGGTATTAAAATGGAAAGAAATAGGCATCCCATCAGTAGGCCTGGCCAGTAAATTATCCTTTGTGAGTGTAGGGATTTGGTGGGCTGGTTTTTCACAAATAACTTTCGCCAGATTACCACAAGCTGTTACTTCAAATCATCCTAAGCAAGGATTATTATACAAAGGTTTCAATGAATTGAAAAAAGTTTGGCATCAATTAGGTGAATTGCCAAACATTAAGAAATTTCTTTGGATGTATTTTTTTACAACCATGGGTGTACAAACCATCATGTATATGGCAGCAATTTTTGGAAGCGACCAATTGCATTTGCCTGATGGGATATTAATAACCACAATATTGGTTATTCAATTAGTAGCCATACTTGGTGCCCAATTTTTTGCTTATGTATCTAAAAAGAATGGAAATATTTTCGCCATAAGCATTATGATACCCATTTGGTGTTTAATTTGTATCGGTGCATATTTTGTAAAGGACCAACAAATGTTTATTGTATTAGCCACCGTGGTTGGATTGGTTATGGGAGGCATACAAAGCATGTGCAGGTCTACTTATTCAAAATTATTACCGGTAACTAAGGATCATGCATCCTTTTTCAGTTTTTATGATGTGGTTGAAAAACTTGGTATCGTGCTTGGAACTTTTGTTTATGGATTGACGGCACACCTCAGCGGGGACATGAGAAACTCGGTTTGGCCGTTATTATTATGTTTTATTGTGTCCTTTTTCTTAATAAGAACAATAAAATTACAAAGTGAATAAACCACGAAACAAAATACATAAAATTCTTACATACAGCAAGTTGACTAAATTTAATGATTAAATCAATTTTGCGTAATTTTGTAAATAATTTGCCTGATCAGAATGAAAAGCCTTGAAGAAACACTGGAAACGGCATGTGGTGTCTTAAAAATAGAGTCACAAGCTGTAGAACAACTACAAAAATTCATAGATAAGGATTTTTATGAGATTGTAAAAATCATTTACCAGACCAAAGGCAGATTAGTCATTACGGGAATAGGGAAAAGTGCAATTATTGCTAATAAAATAGTTGCTACCCTTAACAGCACCGGTACTCCTTCCATTTTTATGCATGCTGCGGATGCCATACATGGGGATTTGGGTATTATTCAAAAAGACGATATTGTTTTGTGCATAAGCCACAGTGGAAATACGCCTGAAATAAAATTATTGGTGCCCTGGCTTAAAGAAGGCGGCAATATTCTTATTGGAATGACCGGGAATACCCAATCCTTCCTGGCAGAACATTCAGACCATCTTTTAAACGCAAGTATTGATCAAGAGGCTTGTCCTAATAATTTAGCACCTACCACAAGTACTACGGTACAATTGGCATTAGGTGATGCTCTAGCTGTATGCTTATTATCTTGGAAAGATTTCAGTGCAAATGATTTTGCAAAATATCATCCGGGCGGCGCATTGGGTAAGAAATTGTATTTGCGTGTAGGAGAATTAAGTGCTAAAAATGAAAAACCATGTGTGGCTATTGATGCTACCTTGGATGAAGTGATTTTAGAAATAACTTCAAGACGATTAGGAGCAACTGTAGTATTAGCAAATGACGGCACCATTGCAGGAATGATTACTGATGGTGATTTAAGAAGATTACTATATAGAAAAGATATAAATATCCATACCCTAACTGCAAAAGAAATCATGTCCTTAAATCCAAAAAATATTGAAAAGGATGAATTGGCGGTGAGTGCATTGGAAATTATTAGACAAAATAAAATTACTCAAATAATAGTAACAGACCAAGGGAAATATTTCGGGATGGTACATATCCATGACTTGAATAAAGAAGGTTTGTTTTTTTAAAAGAAAAGATAATTTAATTACATGAATAAAAATTACTACGGTGTAATCATGGCAGGCGGAGTGGGAAGTCGCTTCTGGCCACTTAGCCGTAAAAAATTACCAAAACAATTTATAGATATTTTTGGAAATAAAAAATCCTTGTTTCAAGAAGCCTTTCAAAGATTATCGAATTTATGTCCGGAAGAAAATATTTATATTGTAACCAATGAACAATATAGAGAAATCATTCATAAAGAAATACCGGGAATTAATGATGAACAAATCCTCGGAGAACCTCATCCTAGAAATACTGCACCATGTATAGGATATGCATGTTATAAAATCACTTCCAAAAACCCTGATGCTGTTATAGGAATTTTACCTTCTGATCATTTAATTCTTGATGAAGATATTTTTACAGATACTTTAAAAGAGGCTTACAAATTTGCAGAAGAACAACCTTATTTATTAACTTTAGGGATACAACCTACCCGTCCTGATACGGGATATGGTTATATCCAAATGGATGAAAAACACAAAATCGGAAATATTGCTAAAGTAAAATCCTTTACAGAAAAACCAAACAAAGAAATTG
>CAIKRV010000087.1 GCA_903829945.1 uncultured bacterium
GATAAAGGGGTGCCAGCTTTTAATGCAACATTGGAAGCATGCAAATCTTGTACACTAGAGTATTTAGGATCCACAGAAATACTGTTAGCATCTAAGCTGGTGGTGCTTTGCCAATCACTTAAGGCTTTGGCCGTACTTCCACCATAATATCCAATATAAGTACCTGAAGTGTACAAATCATTATAATCCATATCACTCACAGTACTTGAACTGGAAGCGAAATAAATTGCATAACCTCCAACTTTATTGATAATATTATTATTGTAAACCGTAAAGCTGCTGGAATAGCTGTACAACCACATTCCCATGGAAGAACTGTTGGACCCTGTTATGTTAATGCTATTATAATCGATATAACAATTGGTTGTATTATTAGATGCACAATATGCATAAATTCCATAACTGGCATAAGTTGCGGAACCAACGGAAATAAAGTTATTTGCAAAAATTGCAGTATCCCCATAAAGTGAAATTATACTACCATAATTCATAAAAATTCCATACCCTGAATTTGGAATATATATTTTATTCTTTTCGCAAATGGTATGTTCATAAATACTTCCCGAGAAATATATACCATAGGAACCATAGGTATAGCCCATATTTGAAATAGTATTATTGTATATGGTTGGAGAATGTTGATTTCCCATATATATTCCCATATAGTAACAGCTATCTATCAGGTTGTCCTTAATTACGGTTTTAGACTCCAAAGAACTGCTTCCGGAACCTAAATAATAAAATCCCATACTGCCATACTTCATTATATTGCCTTGGAATAAATTATTGCTATCTACATCCGTTGGCGAATAAACCAAACTCGAAATACTTGCTGTAGATGAATAAGTAGTTCCTATAATACTATCTTGTATAAACGAATTATTAGAAGCTCCTTTTTCAACCACAATCACATTAGCATAATATGAACTGCCGCTTCTTGAAAAAGTGAGTTTCTTAAAGGTAAGCCAAGAAGCACCCCTTAAATCCAAGGCATAATTGCCGGTACTGGACCATGAAGAAGCAAAATCCAATACCACCTGCGCAGAGTGACCGGAACTGGATTGGAAAGTTATATTATTGGTTGCACTTGCGCCCGGTACTTTATTAATAATAATTTGCTCATTATAATAATTATCCTTGACATTATAGGTTACTGCTCCACATACTCCATGTAATAATAAATCATTAACCGCATCTGTAAATGTTTGGTAAGTAGTACCGCTTGTGCTGGCATTACCATCAATGGTAAATGTACCACTAAATCCATCATGTAAATTTGCTTTAGTTGCTGTATCATTAGTAGTATTGCTATCCTTAGCACCATTAGGTTTGGAAGTCCATGCTACAATTTTATACCCACCTTTACTGAAAGTATAATTTCCTAAGGAAACATGGGCAGACATACCTGAATTTAAAGTACCTGACCATGAAACAGAAGTTTGTGCAGTACCGTTTACCGTCCAATTAACAATTACGTTTGAAATAGTGATACTACCATTGTTTGTAATGGTTACCGCCACAGGATTACTTCCCACGCAAAAATTAGCTACAGGAGTATCTACAGAACTCACTGATGCATCCAAACTTATCGGAGGTGTAAACTCATCCGCTCCCATGTCAGGAGTTGTAGTGCTTCTTGTTTGGCCATCGATATCGTCACTCACTGCACTTAGAGGTATTGCTTTATTATTAATACCGGCAGCTTTAGAATGCAAGTCAGATGATGAAGTATATTGAGGATTTACACTTACAGAATGTGAATCTAGCGCAGAAGCAGTTTGCCAAGCAGCTAAATTGGTGTAGGTTGTAGAGGTAGACCCTAAATAGCCCACTGCACCAAAAGAGCTGGACCATAAATCATTATAGTCACTGGCAACTAAAGTAGGATCTGATAAATATATTGCATTACCTGCATTGGAACTTCCATCACCGGGATTTGCGAATACATTATCTTTAATATTTATATTTTGACTTGAACTACCATAATTCGCATAAAAACCATAAGTATTAGCGGAAGCTAAGGATGAACCGGAGGTAATATTTACGCTATTATAATAAATATTCTGATTTGGAGAATTTTGAATATAAAATCCATATGATTGATTGCTGGTCGTTGGGTCACCAACTTGAATAAAATTATTAGCAAATAAATTAGATGCAGAACTACCTCCTGCAGAATAATACAAAGCTATACCATATCCGCCGGCTAAACCGCTAATTTTATTTTTCAAAATATTAGCACCGTTTTGCACATAATACATGTACATTCCATAAAAACTATTAGTGGTTGAATTTGTAACAATAGTATTGTTTATAATATTTGGTGCATTTTGGAAATATAAATACATTCCATATGCATTTTGATTTATAAATGAATTATTTGCAAAAACTTGTCCGCCTTCTAACCATGTACTATTGGTATAGCCGGTATAATAAATACCAATAGAGCCTGCCATCAATGCACAATTTGCTATCGTATTATTTTCATTTTTTAAAGTAAAATCAGAGCCTGGACTTCCACTATAAATTAAAGAATGACTTGAATTACCCCAGGTATAAGAAAGGGTATATCCTACCAAACTATCATTATATAAGGAATCGTAATTAGCGCCACCATTTAAATCTATCACTATGCCATAATTGCTATTTAATGCTTGGATGGTCATATTTTCAATAGTAAGGTAATCTGTTCCGTCAAGTTTCCAAGTATAATTTGCATTGTTTGATGCATTATATTGCAATAATACATCACTGCGCACGCCACTTTGAGATTTAAAAGTAATTCTATTGCTGGAAGAAGCGCCTAATATTTGCCCTAAGTACACTTGTTCAGTGTAAGTGGATTTAACTACCGTGAAAGTCACCGGACCAGTAACACTACCGGTATTCAATGCAGTAGCAGCATCACTAAAGCTAAGGAAATCTGCAGTACCTACGCCGGTATTATTAATAACATATCCTCCGCTCAATGCAATGGAAATAATTTTAGAAAACTTATCATTGGTAGAATCCACGTCAGTAGTACCATTTGGAGATTTTGTATACGCTAAAAAGGTATTTGTAATTGCTGATACACTATACGTAGTACTAAAAGTGTATCTAACAGTATCACATGCACCTAAGCTACCGCTCCAACTTTCTGTTACAACCGTACCGCCATTTACTTGATAATTTAAAGAGGCGGAAGTAATAGTATTCTTACCATAATTTTTTAATAATACCTTAATGGTAGTCGTTCCCTTGCTTAATGGAGCGGTTGGACTAATAATATCAATAATTCCGATATCATTATTTCTTCCGCCGGCAGATTCAATAGCACCGATACTAGGTGGATTGGTACGGGATTTACCATTAAAATCATTTGGAAGTTTGGTATAGTAAACACCGGTAATACATCCATTTTGTGGCGTAAAGTCCGTAGTTGAAACAAAAGAAGGATTTACATTATAGGAGTTCTTATTAAATTTACCTGTTTTAAAATTTCCAGAGGTAAAGGACAAGCCACCAATTTTAAATAAGGTTGCAGAACTACCATTATAAAAGTTATTATTATCAAAACTATCAATGGCTGAAGAATTATAACAATAAAACGGAAAAGCGGTAGAAGTTGAAGTAGTAGCAACAATAAAATGATTGTTTCTAAATACCAAAGTATTATTTACAATATCTTGATAATAACATGCCGAGGTACCTGTTGTTGCCAAATCCATATAAATGGTATTAAATAATAATCTCCAATGACCACTTGTGGTGTAGATGCCAAAACAACCACCGGTATTTCTAAAGCCACCACCAATTATATTATTATATATTTCACCGTATCCGGAGGATGCACCATTAGAGGTCGCCATATAAATACCACGATAACCGGCATTAGAAATATGGTTATATCCAATTTCCGAAAAATTTCCTGTTCCGTAAGAATTATCATTAAATAATACAATACCATCATTACCAACACCGGAGCGCGGGGTGATGGTATTTCTTAAAATTTTAACGGTTTGGCTGCCATTACAATATAATCCTGCACCATAGCTATTTATAATTGTATCACTTCTAAAGAAGTTAATATTAGCACCATTACTGTTGTATCCGTAAATACCACAATAGCCTGCTATGATTTTACAAGTATCTACTGCATTACTATCCGTATTGGCAGATGTTTGATAATTTGAAGAGGATCCGTTAATTACAACACCGAAATAATTAGTACTGCTGCTACTGGCTCCAGTTCCCATTACTTCAATAATACAATTATTGATAGTATTATTACTGGAACTTAAGATATGCACCACCCAAGCATTGGAACCTGTACCTTGAATATACAGATTTCGAAGGGTAACATAAGCGCAACCATTAAATCGAAAAGTGTATGGATCTGAACTAGACGATGAAGAAAAGGTTAAAATTCGAGTGGAAGCGTTGCCATTTCCTCCATCAAAAGTTATTGTATTAGTAGATGAGGAGCCTGAAATAGAGCCTAAATCTACTTGTTCGTTATAAGTTCCGGCTGCAACATTAAATATGACTGCAGCAGAAACACCTGGTCCATTGGCTTTACCGCCACTGGCTCTTTTTCCTAAAACCAAATCAGAGTCAGCATCATTGAAGCTAATGTAATTGCTTGCACTTGCCGGTTTGGAGGAGTTAATAGTATACGAGCCACCCAAGGAGGCCCGTAGCATGGTTGTTGAACATAAGAAAAATAGGGCCAAAAGGATTCCCCGTAAATTTCTTACATTCATTGGAGGTTTGTAATTAATTTGCATAGTTTTAACAATTGTAATTTACCCCAAAGCTAAGAAAAGAAAATTAAACTTATCTAATTTAAAATTTAATAAGTATCTTCTTCAAAACTTATCATGGAATTAAGAAATGAAAGATGTAACCAACTATAAATCAATTAATAAATTATTATTAAAATGGTTTAACATTAATAAACGGCTATTTCCCTGGCGAGTAGATAGGAGTCCATACAAAACTTGGTTATCAGAAATCATCCTTCAACAAACCAGAGTTGAGCAAGGATTACCTTATTATGAGCGCTTTATAAAAGCATTTCCAAATATTCAATTACTTGCCAATGCTCAAGAACAAGAAATACTTAAGCTTTGGCAAGGTTTAGGATATTATTCAAGGGCGCGCAATCTACATTTTACTGCCAAACTACTTGTGGAAAAACATCTTGGCACCTTTCCATCAAGCTTTGAAGAATTAATAAAACTTAAAGGAATTGGCAATTATACTGCTGCTGCAATTTTATCCATTAATTTCGATAAACCCTACGCTGTGCTCGATGGAAATGTTTACCGAGTACTTTCCAGGGTATTTAATGAATCAATGCCCATCAATGAAAAAGGTGCTGAGAAATATTATCAGCATTTAGCAGATCAATTATTGGATAAAAAATCTCCAGGGGACTTCAATGAGGCCATGATGGAACTAGGGGCAAGTATTTGCATTCCCAAAAAACCACAATGCGAAGTGTGCCCTATCAATAAATTTTGTTTGGCTTATTTCATGGGAACGCAACAAGAACTACCTAAAAAGATTAATAAAAATATAATTAGTAATCGGACTATAAATTACTTGTTTATTCATAGTGACAAAGGTTTATTTTTAAAATTTAGAGCAGAACGAGATATATGGAAAGGGCTTTATGATTTCCCGGAAATAATTGATGATAAAACAGGAAAAAATTCAATGGCAAATAATCAGTTTTCGAATTTTCCAATTATTAGTTCAATAAATCATAAACTGACACACAGAAATTTAATTATTAATTTCCACGAAATCAGTATTAATACTGCTAAGAGTAAAAATATTTTAAAAGTGTTAAACTTAGAAAACATTGAATTTATTGATTTTAAAAACTTAAAAGAATATCCGCTTCCCAAACCCATAGAAATATTTTTAGAAGAATACTTGCATAATACGAAAATGTAGTAATTTTACCCTTTAAACCTAAATCTAAACAAACAATGGCAAGCGTAAATAAAGTAATACTTGTTGGCAATTTGGGAGCAGATCCTGAAGTAAAATATGTGATGGAAAATGTTCCGGTTGCAACTTTTAGAATTGCAACTACAGAATCTTATAAGGATAAAAGCGGGGAATGGAAGGATGCCACAGAATGGCATAATATAGTTGCATGGCGTAATTTGGCAGAACGTGTGGAGAAATATTTTAAAAAAGGTACCCAAATATATGTTGAAGGTAAATTACGAAATCGCTCCTACGATGATAAGGATGGCAACAAAAGATATATCACTGAAATAGTAGCCGAACAATTGTTTACTACAGGCAAAAGGGAAGGCACTGATTCCGGTGGAATGTCAAATACCCCTGCCGGTTCTTATGATAAATATGTTGGAACGCCAAATAATGGTGCTTCAAATGCCTCCTCACCCACTAATGTTCCTATCGATGATGATTTGCCATTTTAAACTGGCATTATATATTATTACTAAATTAATTATTTAAAATTGTGGATGGTGATTCGTGTTTAACCTTAATAAATACTGTAATCTTTAATTTCAATATTGAAGTTATATGGGAATTATTTGGAATCATTCTCCTTATTGGAGCTGCTGCTGCCATTGCCGGTTCTGAGTCTGCCTTTTTTTCTCTGAATAAAAAGGATATTTATGACTTAGAAGAAGGCAAAAGTAAAGCGGGTCATTTGGTTGTAAAATTACTCTTTCAACCAAAAAAATTACTTGCCACCATTTTAATTATAAATACGATTATTAATATTTCGGTGGCCATTCTAGCTGCTGAAATTGCTCGGGTTTGTTTAATTAATGCATCCGAGTTTATGCGGTTTATTATTGAGGTAGTAAGTGTTACCTTTACCTTAGTATTAGTTGGCGAAGTGATGCCAAAAATATATGGGGCCCAGTATAGCGTTCGATTTGCTATTGCTATGGCTTATCCAATGTACTTAATTAACAAAATATTCAGCCCTTTATCCTTTTTACTCAGTGGCACTACCAATATTATTGAACGAAAGATGAGAAGTAAGGGACATGATTTACATATTGAAGAAATAAAACACGCTATAGACATTACCTCCGATAAGGACACTACACAAGATGAAAAGAAAATTCTTAAAGGAATTATTAGTTTCAGTACTACCTATGTTAAACAAATAATGACTCCTCGAACGGATGTTGTAGCACATGATGTAAATACAGGTTTTCTAAGTTTGGTAAAATCAATTAATGTAAATCGTTATTCTAGATTACCCATTTACAATAATACTCTCGATAAAATTGAAGGAATTCTTTATATAAAAGATATTATTCCATACTTAAATGAGGGCGATGATTTTAATTGGAAAAGTGTATTGCGTAAGCCCTACTTTATTCCTGATAGCAAAAAGATAGATATCTTATTGGAGGAATTTCAACAAAAGAAAATTCACCTGGCAATAGTTATTGACGAATATGGAGGAACTGCCGGTATTATTAGTTTAGAAGATATTCTTGAAGAAATTGTAGGAGATATAAATGACGAATTTGATGATGAAGAAGTTCAATACAGTAAGTTGGATGAACATAATGCCATCTTTAATGGCAAAACATCCTTAAACGATGTAATTAGAATTTTAAATCTGGAAGATGATATATTTGAGGAAGTTCGAGGAGAGGCTGAAACCATTGGAGGCCTGGTAGTAGAAATGGCCGGAAGAATACCTTCCATTGGTGAAATACATTCTTTTAAAAATTATCAATTTACTGTAGAATCCGCCGATCGAAAAACGGTACGTAGTGTAAAACTAAGTATCTTATCTGAAGATATTCAAGAAGAAGAGAATGCTGTTTAAAAAACTAAAAATGATTAACTATGCGTAGAGCATTAATTTACATGTCGGCTTTTGTTGTTTCATTCATGCTGATGTATTCTTGGTATTATTATAAGAATTTACGTTGGTTGAGCAGCGGATATGTTGCCAATGCTGATACCTTAAAACATACCATTATGGCACCTCAGCCATACCAACCTTCCATTGAAAAAAACATCATTTATTCCGCAGGATTAATATCCGCAATGAATAAAGCAAAATTAGAATTCACTATAGGTGCCAAAAGCATTTTTGATACCATTATAAATGAGCAATATTATTCCACTTATAAAGGAATGTATAGTCCAGGTGCATTGGATAAAGTCAGTGAAGAAACAGCAAGAAAATTTCCTAAACACCCTCCTTTAAGTATTCAAGGCATAAAGGATGGTGAACCCATGATTTTTGCATATACCTTCAGAAATATTGAATTGCCATCTGCTTTTCTGGAAAATATCAAAGGGATAAAATTTGGAAATAAAACCATACGCGCCATTTGTTATAACGGATTAGGAGAAGCCGGGAAAACTAAATTTTATTTTAATCCGAAAACTAAACAATACGCTTTGGTAATTCCTATCGATAATAATGAGGAACTCTTCTGGTATCATTCGGATACATTGCAAGATATTGCAGACGCTTGGAAGAACCTCAATTCTTTTTGTATTCAGGAAAATATGCATGTATTAAGTCAAGGACAGGAAGTGGTAATGCCTGCATTGGATTTATTTTTAGAAAAGACCTATAAGGAAGATGAAATGAAGCAATATTTCACCTTATCTGATTATGTATCCAAATTGACAGATGATCGCATTAAATTAAAAACATCAGCCGGAGGCCATACCAATGGCCCGAAAGATATAGCAGCTAATACTCAATATATATTTGGCCCTTCTTCCTTTTTCTGTTTAAAGCGAAAAAATAGTACCTTTCCTTACCTTGGTATAATTCTTCATAATCCTGAATTCCTAGTAGAAACCGGAAGATAAATGGCAATAGTTTTTAGTAATATATTTTTACAAATCTAGTTTTTGTAGCTTTGTAATTTATTTTAAATATACTAATAATGAGAATTGCTTTAGTAGGAGCCACCGGATTGGTGGGAAGAAAAATGTTGGAAGTTTTAAATGAATCCAACCTAAAAATAAGTGAAATCATACCGGCTGCCTCTGAAAATTCTAAGGGTAAAATAATTCATTTTCAAGGGAATGATTACGTAGTTTGTACTATTCCGGAAGCAATTGCTGCCAAGCCGGATGCTGCCTTATTTTCTGCAGGTGGTTCTGTTTCGTTAGAGTGGGCACCAAAATTTGCAGAGGCAGGCATCCCGGTTATTGATAATTCTTCAGCCTGGAGAATGCATGAAGACATCAAATTGGTAGTGCCTGAAATAAACGCCAATTTACTTACCGCAAAAGATAAAATTATTGCCAATCCTAATTGCTCAACTATTCAATTGGTAATGGTTTTAAATCCCTTACATAAAAAATATGGTTTGAAAAGGGTTATTGTTTCTACTTATCAAAGTATAACAGGTACCGGCGCTAAAGCTGTAGCTCAATTTGAGGCAGAACGTAATGGTACCACGCCTGAAATGATTTATAAATATACCATTGATAAAAATTGTATTCCTCAATGCGATGTATTTGCTGAGGACGGATATACTAAAGAAGAGCTAAAAATTGTAAATGAAACTAGAAAAATATTAGGGATTCCTAACCTCTTGGTAACTGCCACTGCAGTGAGGGTACCTGTTGTTGGAGGTCACTCCGAATCAGTAAATTTAGAATTCGAAAACGAATTTGATTTGGAAGATGTTCGCAATTTACTCTCCAATACTAAGGGTGTTGTACTTCAAGATAATCCTGCAAGCTTCTCCTACCCTATGCCCCTATTAGCACATGATAAGGATGAAGTATTTGTAGGAAGAATAAGGAGAGATTTTTCGCATCCAAAATCATTAAATTTATGGGTGGTTTCAGATAATTTACGCAAAGGTGCTGCTACCAATGCGGTTCAAATATTAGAATATTTAAATGCAGCTGCTATAGTTGCAGATTAAATATTTAGCGTTTAAATAAAAAGCCCGATGATTATATTTCATTGGGCTTTTTTATGGCGCTAACATTTATATGCAAAAAAAATAGGCTACCTAAAAAGGTAGCCTATTCATTTATATTTCTATTATTTTATCTCAACAGAGTAATAGAACCTGAATACTTGTATTTTTTACCTTCAAGTGAAACGGCTTCTACTCGGTAAATATATACCCCTTCTTGAGAATCTTTTCCTAAATAAGTTCCATCCCAACCTTTCTTAATATCGGTAGTGGAATATAATAATTCACCCCAGCGTGAATAAACTTCTAATCTATATGAACTGAAGTTAGATACTACAGGTGAGAATTTCTCATTAACTATAGTTCTATCATTGTACAAATGATTAGGTGTAAATACGTTTGGAATAAATACAATCAGTTCCGGACGAATATCAATATAATTGGTTCTTACAGTTTCTGCTTCGCAATTGTACTGAGGGTTTTTCACCCAAAGCTTCACGGTGTAGAAACCGGTATCACCATAGGTATGGCTAAAGCTGGCAGCACGTGTATCAGAAGTAGTACCATCACCAAAATCCCAACGATGCACCAAGTCAGCCCTGGTCAATTTAGGGTCATTAATAGTGGTAGAATCATTAAAGGTAATATTCGGCAAGGAAATAGTAGTGTAAAAAGGAACAGCATCAAACCATGGACGCGGAGTAGCATAGGTTTGAATATAGTTTACCAAAGTAGTATCTTTAGCACAACCGTAATTTGAAACCACTCTTAAATGCACAGTATAGCTGGCAGTAGCATCACTTTGATAAATATGTTCAGGGCTAAACTGATTAAAGTTTGTTGAATCCTGATCACCAAAATCCCAACCGGATTGTGTAATTACGCCACCGGCAACGGAAGATTTATTTGTGAACTTAACTTTCAAAGGTGAACATCCGGACAATGGTGAACCTACAAAATCTGCAACCGGATTTGGATTCATATTTACTACAATAGCATCAGATGGGCGAGCACAAACAGAAGCCGGTACAATACCGTTATCGGTTACATTAATCGTAAATGAA
>CAIKRV010000088.1 GCA_903829945.1 uncultured bacterium
AGAAAAGTACTACTACCAAGAAGAAAGTAGTTAAAAGAAAATAGTTTTATATACTGAAAATTAAAAGGCCGTTCGGAAATTCCGGACGGCCTTTTTTATTGGAGAACACTAAAGGATTTTTAAAAGCAGAAAGTTTAGCCCACAAAAAAAGGCAATCCGAGGATTGCCTTTTTGATATACTTTAGTATTGTATTATTTCATTTTTCTTCCACCTACGCGAATCATTGCGCAACGGAAACCTAAGGTAGATAAAGATTGATCTTCATCTAAGAAACGGCGAGTACCCGGAGAAAGGAAGAATGCTCTATCATTCCAGCTACCACCTTTATAAACACGAGCCTTATCACTAATTAAAGTTGAAACACCGTATTCATATTTTTGTTCGCCGCCATTGTATTCCATTTCATCACGAGAACCTTTGTTATCTGCCTTTTTGTAGTTTCTACGACCGGCATTTTCTTCATTGGTTACGTTTTCATATTGAATACGGCCTAAGCTATCTTTATCTTCTACATATCCGTCAGCGTTACGTTTTACTTTTTGGAAAACGTTACCACGGAAAGAATTCATATCATTCATATCTTCGAAAGTAAGCGGACGATATACGTCCATTACCCATTCGCTAACGTTACCGCTCATATTATAAAGACCGAAATCATTAGGCCAGTAAGAACGAACCGGAGCAGTAATAGGTGCTGCGTCATTCGGCATTTCAGATACACCCATATTATCACCACGACCACGTTTGTAGTTACCACGCATTCTTCCTACGTAGTGACCATCAATTTTACGCATGGATAAACCATCCCAAGAATATATTCTACGTTCGTTTACGTTTTCAAATTTAGCATTACCTTGTGCGGCAAGAGCTGCATATTCCCATTCTGCTTCAGTAGGTAGGCGATAATCAGGTAATAAGATACCATCTTCTTGACGAACCTTACGTTTTCCACCGCCCGGGCCTAAGTTTTTCTTTTGATTTTTAACCATCCCTTCATACTGACCTACTAAGTAAGCTTCAGTATTGAAGTTATCATCACCGCTTTGGCTAGGATTAGCTTTTAAGAATCCTTGGTCAATCATGATTTGCTCATTCACACGGTCAGTTCTCCATTTGCAATATTCTGTAGCTTGGAGCCAATTAACACCAACCACAGGATAATTTTGGAAAGCCGGGTGACGGAAATAATATTTTACATAAGGCTCATTATAAGCCAATGGATCTCTCCAACACAAAGTGTCAGGTTTAGCTTTTTCAGCAACTTCAGGGAAGTCCTGATAAACACGACCTAACCAATATAAGTATTCAAGGTAATCAATATTAGCTACCTCAGTTTGGTCAATATAATAATCAGTAACGGTAATACGACGAGGAACGGCATCCGCTTCCCAACGTACATCTTGTTCAAACTGACCCATTTGGTAAGTTCCACCAGGAATAAACACGAGGTTTGGACCAGTGGCTTGCTCATGGTAGTCAAGTTTTTCAAAACCACCGTTCTTTTTATCATTGTAGTTCCAACCAGTAGTAGCTGATTTTTCCTTTTTCCCACAACTTGCTAAAAGTGTGGCAGTTCCCAACAAAACTACCAGTAACGAGTTCTTCTTAATCATGATATTCTGTTTGCTTTTAGACGATCTAATTTCAGTTTATTAACTACAAAAATAGTTTAAATATTTTATCTTAGTAAAAAAATCCTTTCAAATATTAAAAACCAGGGCAAGGAATTTTCTTAAACTTCCTTACTTGTTTAGGGCTCATTGGAGGTAATTCAATAATTAAAGATACCTCATGGCTACCGGTTGCCGCTGCACGAGCATCGGAAACGGTTAAGTCATAGCTATATCCAATTCTAACGGCATCCTTTTTAACACCAATTAAAACCATTAATGCATCAGAATTCGGGCGTGTTTGACGGTACCAAAGACCAGCTACAAAATAATTTTTAATAAAGTATGCCCCGAAATTTACTTGGCGGAAATTCGCCTGTTGTTGGAACAAGATATTAGGGGAGATAAAAGTAGAAGGGTCTCTTTTCCAATTATCTACAGTAATAGTCATCCCGGCATTAACGGTATATTTACGAGGAAGGGTACTATTCGGGTTACCGAAAAATGATTGAGTAGGCTCAACGATGTGATTTACAGAGAAACCACCATAATATTTATTAGTAAAGGCCAATAAACCTGCAGAGAAATCAGGGATAAAGTCTGTGGTTTCCACGCCTTTAGGTATTCTTTCTTGGGTTACACGACCCAACCATCCTTTACGAGGGTCAATTTCATCACCAAAGTGAAGCTTATCAAAATCCAAACTACGTTGGAAAGCTCCGGCTTGTAAACCGGCTTTGATAATAAAGTAATCTCTGGTTGCATCTTTTATTCTAAGATCATAAGAGTAAACTCCACTGAAAGAAGAAGTTGATAATCTTCCATCCCCGGCCTGATCGTACCAAACCTGAGCACCTATTCCACCGCCAATTCCGTCAAAATGCTGATCATAAGAAGCGGCATAAGTAACGAAAGTACCTGAAATACTTGGCCATTGGTCGCGGAAGTTAATACAGAAACGCGGACCGGCAGTAGTTCCGGCAAATGCAGGATTAGTGTATAGGGGGTTCGCATAAAACTGAGTAAACTCGGGGTCCTGAGCATTAGCTGTGCCTGCAAAAAGCAAACCTAGCGACATAAATAGTAAGACTCTCTTCATTGCCTTATTCATAAAAATTATTTAAGCAGTTTATAATTTTAATCTTTTCTGTACGTTTAAGAATCCAATTTGTAAAAAACTTGTTTAAACTCTTAATCGTAACTAACTTTGTTTACACTTTCATCAAAACTACACAAATTTATGAAGATATCCACTCGTTTTCTGCTCTTTTTAGCATTAAATCTTACGGCTATCTCTTGCCTTCATGCTTCCCCTTTCAAGTTCTACAGGGAAATAAACAGGCAAATTAACAAAAATGTGATTAATTCTCAAAAAGAATTTTCAAATTTTTTAAATGCCTTCCCTGAAAATCCAACGGATCCCGGGAATTCCGCTTCGGGAAATGGAGCTTCTCAGGCCATGAATAAACGTAGTCAGCCGAATAATTCTGTGATGAATTCAGGCGCTTGGTACAAATTAGGATTGACCAATTCTGGCGTATATTATATTAATTATCAATACTTAAAGTCTTTAGGAATTAATCCTGACCAGATTGCAAAAAAGTATATACATATATATGGTAAACGTGGTGGAACCCTTTCTGAAATAGCCGGAAGCCCGCGTGACCTCGATTTAACGGAGAACCCAATTTTTGTTACAGGCAACGGTTCTGATATGTTCGGATCTTCCGATTATATTCTTTTTTATGGTGAAAGCCCGGTGCAATGGTTATACAGTAGTGGTGATAATCATTTTCATCATCAACAAAATGCCTATTCGGATACCACGTATTATTTCTTATGTATTAATGATTCCCAAGGTTTAAGAATTGATAGCCGAACTTCCTCCTCCAGTTTTGATCGAACAATTACGGCCTACGATGATTTTAGGTTGCATGATGTAGACAATTGGACCGACATTACTAAAAATGTAAAATCAGGTAGGCAATGGTGGGGTGAGGCTTTTGATAAGGTTCAAAGTCAAACATTTAGCTTTGATTTTCCGGATCGTGATCCTAATAATTGCACCTTGTATATGCGTACCGTTTTTGCAGCGCGCTCGCTAAACCAAACCAGTTTTGATGTTTATTGCAATAATACAAAGCGATTTAATTACGTTTTAGAAGCTGCCAATTTTGATTTTACTCAAGATTATGCTACCCAAGGCAATGGATTAACCTCCACTACTTATTGTGATGGCTCCAATCATTTGGATATAAATATTCAATTTAACATGAATGGCGACTATAATGCCTTGGCTTGGTTGGATTTTATAGAGCTCAATGCGCGATGCAAATTATCCTTCCATAATGGGCAATTCGTATTTCGCGATGCCTTAAGTTATGATTCGGGCCATGTAAATAAATTTAGCATAGCCAATTCAAATAACAATACCTTGGTTTGGGAAGTAACCGATATCCACAATGTACATCTCATTAAAGGGAGTTTAAATAATGGTAATTATGAATTTACCGCCGGTTCGGATACCCTCAGAGAATTTGTAACTTTTGATGGTTCTAATTTGCTTATTCCGGTATCCTTTGGAAGTGTTGGAAATCAAAATTTGCATGGATTGGCACAAGCAGATATGGTTATTATTTCTCACCCTAATTTTATGGCTGCATCGAATAGGATTGCAAATTTCCATAGGAATAGGGATCATTTTACGGTACACGTAGTTACGCCACAGCAGATTTACAATGAATTTTCTTCCGGCTCTCAGGATGTCACTGCCTTCAGAGATTTTTTAAAAATGTTTTATGACCGTGCCAAAAACGACCCGAGTCAAAAGCAAATAAAATATGTTTTGCTGATGGGTGCTGCTTCGTATGATCCTAAATATAGAGTGCCGAATAACACCAATTTTATTCCAATTTACGAAACCAATCAAGACAAAAATTCAGTATCTTTTATCAACTCTTTTTGTTCGGATGATTTTATCGGATTCTTAGACGATGGTGAAGGTATTTTGCCTACCAGTAATCAAGTGGATGTTGGCATCGGCAGGTTTCCGGTCGTAAGTACCGATGAAGCCAATGCCATGGCAGATAAAGTTGAAGCATATGTTGATCCTCGTTCTATGAGTGATTGGCGTAATCAATTAAGTTTTGCTGCCGATGATCAGGAATTTAATTTGTTTGAATTATCCACTGAAACAACAACAGATTCCATCAAAAGGCAATACCCGATTTTCAATATTGAAAAAATTTATTTGGACGCTTACCAGATGGAAGTAACTACTACCGGTTCGCGCTATCCTGATGCACAAAAAGCCATAGTGGATCGCGTAAATAAAGGTGCTTTAGTAATGACCTATACGGGACATGGTGGAGAATCAGGATGGGCGAATGAACGTGTATTGGAAGTAGCGGATATAAATTCATGGAAAAATAAATATGCTATGCCGGTTTTCCTTACGGCTACTTGTGAATTTGGCAGGTATGATGATCCTACCTTGGTATCAGCGGGACAATTATGTATTTTAAATCCGAATGGTGGAGCCGTAGCTTTATTTACTACGACAAGACTGGCAGAATCTACCGGGAATGATGCCTTGACCAGAGGTGTTTATCAAAACAATATTTTCAGTACTCCTAATGGCATGGCACGGAGGTTTGGTGATATTATTGCCACTGCCAAAAATGCAGCAGGATTCTCTGAAAATACTTGCATTTTTGCTTTGCTGGGTGATCCTGCCTTGCAGATTGCTTTACCTATGGATTCTGTAGTTACTACCCAAATTAATGAACATATTGTTGACCCCACACAAAATGACACCTTGCGCGCACTAACCATGGTGACTATTAAGGGATATATTTCTGATCGTTCAGGCAATAAAAGAACAAGCTTCAATGGGGTTATTTATCCTACGGTATATGATAAAGCACAAACCCTTACAACCTTAGCGAATGTAACAGGGACTGCAAATCCAAGCTATAAAATGAATTTTTCTGTTCAGAATAATATTATTTTTAAAGGGGCCGCTACGGTTAAAAACGGAGAATTCAGTTTCACTTTTGTCATGCCTAAAGATGTTTCTTTTACAAACTCCAAGGGAAAGATTTCGTATTATGCTACCAATGGAACTAATGAAGATGCCAGCGGATATTATAACAATATAATTATTGGAGGCAGTTCTGATCATGAAGTAAAAGAGGACGGATTAGGGCCGAAAATTCAATTGTATATTAATGATACCACCTTTATATCCGGCGGGATATGTAATGATACTCCGCATTTATTAGCTAAACTTTGGGATGACGTAGGAATTAATACGGTTGGTAATGGAATCGGACATGATATAACAGGCGTGCTGAACGGAGGGGATCCTATCGTGATGAATGATTACTATCAGTCGGATTTAGATAATTACCATTCGGGTTGGCTGAATTATCCGTTTCAACTTTTACCGACCGGAAAATATACGCTTACTTTAAAAGTTTGGGATGTAGCAAATAATTCAGCAGAAGCATCGATTGATTTTGAAGTAGTAGATCATTCAGATTTTACTATTGGAAAATTATATAATTTCCCAAATCCATTTTCAGACTATACTACTTTCTCCTTTGAACACAATGCAGATCCCAATGAACAATTAGAGGTCACAATTTATATATATAATATTCAAGGACAATTAGTTAAAACAATTTCTGCCACGCCGGTGAATGGTGGCAGTCACGTTAAAACAGTATTTTGGGATGGAAAAACAGATGCGGGTGCTCCGATGGCCAATGGGATGTATATTTACCGAATGAGTGTACAATCCCCTAGCGGTAGTCATCAGGAATTAAATGCGAAGCTGATAATAATTCGTTAACACATTAATTGATAAATAATATTTTGATACTTAAGTAATTAGCTATTATAAGACAAAACAAGGCAATTTCTATGCATTTCTTACGTTTGTAAGAAGGCCGACGTTGAAAAACACATATTATTGCAATATATGTGTAGCTTGCAGCCAATTATTTTTTTAGTTTTGTAATCTATATATGAATATATGAATCGTTTTTCAAAAATCTTACTTTTGGGTGTACTAACGTTTTACGTTGGTCAAACAAGTGCACAACTTTCTACCAGTCAATTATTGGGACAGCGAAATGTAATAACCACAGCCGTACCCTTTCTTATGATAACACCGGATGCTGCATCCGGCGCCATGGGTGATGTTGGGGTAGCTACTAATCCTGATGAAAATTGCATGCATTGGAATCCTGCTAAATTGGCTTTTATGCCACATGACGGAGGTATTTCAGTTTCTTATACGCCGTGGCTGCGTTCTTTGGTTCCTGATATCAGTTTATCCTACCTTTCAGGGTATTATAAAATTGATAAATTATCCGGTTTTGGAGCATCCTTAAGATATTTCTCTTTAGGTGATATTCAATTTACAGATAATTATGGAAATGATTTGAAACAATACAGACCTTATGAATTTGCCACCGATTTGGGATATGCAAGAAAATTATCTGATAATTTTTCAATTGGTGTAGCCGGCCGTTTTATTTACTCTGACTTAGCGGGCAAAACTCCTATTGGAAATGGATCATCTTCCACACAGCCTGCCATTGGTTTTGGCGGAGATATCTCAGGATATTATACCAAAGCGATGAAAGTTTCAGGGTACAATGCCAATCTAGGTTTAGGATTTGATATTTCTAACCTTGGACCAAAAATAACCTATACCAATGATGCTTCCCGCGATTATATTCCCATTAATATGCGAGTAGGCGGTTATTTTAATTTCCACATTGATGATTACAATGAACTTGCTATTGCATTAGACTTAAATAAATTATTAGTACCAACACCTCCGGCATATAAATTGGACCAATATGGTAATCCAATTCTTGATCCGGTCAGCGGACAACCGGAGCTATCTGCCGGTATGGATCCAAACCGTCCGGTATTGCAAGGTATTTTTACTTCTTTTTATGATGCACCTGGAGGATTATCCGAAGAAATTAAAGAAATTAATCCTTCAGTAGGACTTGAATATTGGTACGATAAACAAGTAGCAGGAAGAATGGGTTATTTTTATGAAGCCGTTCAAAAAGGCGGTCGTCAATATTTAACCTTAGGCGGTGGCGTTCGTTATAATATTCTTACCCTAGATTTTTCTTACTTAATTACCACCAACGGTCAAAATACTACGCAACGTAATCCCTTGGATAATACCTTAAGATTTACACTTGCTTTGCACTTCGATAAAAAGAAGAAAAGTGATAAAGAGCCAAACAATAATGGCGGTGGCAGGTAAAAAAATAAATAAAAATGTAGAAAAACGTGAGAAGCTTATTCTCACGTTTTTTTGTTTAACAAGAGTGCTTTACATTACTTAATTTTGAAAACTAAATTAATTACTTCTTATGAATTTTCGAATCGGATTTGGTTTTGATGTTCACCAATTAGAAAAAGCCGACACCCTTATTCTGGGAGGTATTGCCATACCTTCTCAAAAAGGCGCGGTGGGTCATTCTGATGCAGATGTATTAATACATGCTATATGTGATGCACTATTGGGTGCAGCCGGCCTGCGTGATATAGGAAATCAATTCCCAAATACTGACCCCACCCTTAAAGGAATAGATAGTAAAATACTTTTAAGTAAAACGATAAAACTATTAGAAGACCATAATTATTTGGTCGGAAATATTGATGCCACGGTATGTTTGGAACAACCTAAAATAAATCCGCATATCGAAAATATGAGAATGGTATTATCCGAGATTTTGAAAATAGAAAGTAGTGCTGTTTCCATTAAAGCTACCACCAATGAAACCTTAGGTTATGTAGGTAGAGAAGATGGCATCAATGCCTATGCGGTGGCACTTATTTATAAGCCTTAGGAAACATGATTTATTAAATTTCTTTGCACATATTTTCCTAAAATATCAAATTCCAAATTCACCGGATCACCGATCTTTAATGCCGACATATTGGTATGGCTTAATGTATATGGAATAATTCCTACGGTAAAGAAATTATCCGTACAATTAAACACCGTCAAACTAATCCCATTTAAACAAATAGAGCCTTTCTCTACCATTAATTTTTTAAACGCTTCGGGATAATTAAAACTGAATAAAGTACTTCCGTCTAAAGGCTCTATAGCCACACAAGTGCCCACGCCATCTACATGCCCTTGCACTAAATGACCATCCAGGCGCGCACCCAATTGCATACTTCGTTCTATATTTAAATAATCATTTATTTTGCAAAGTCCCAAATTACTTTTCTTTAAAGTTTCATCAATAGCAGTAACCTCATACCATGCGTCTCCTACTACCTCTACTGTTAAACAACACCCATTATGGGATATGCTCTGATCAGGTTTAAATTCCGAAGCGAGCGTAGATGCCAATCGGAAAGTGATATTGGAGCCCTTCGGAGTAATTCCAATAATTTTAGCCATGGATTCAATAATGCCTGTAAACATAATTAATTTAATTTCTCCTTTAAATATTTTGCAGTGATACTCTCCTTAACTTTCAACAAACCTTCCGGGGGGCCTTGATAAACGACATACCCTCCTGCTTCTCCACCTTCAGGACCTAAATCAATTAACCAATCTGCGCATTTTATTACCTCCATATTATGTTCAATAATACATACACTATGACCATTTTCAAGTAAGGCATAAAAAGATTCCATCAATTTATGAATATCATGAAAATGCAAACCGGTGGTCGGTTCATCAAAAATAAATAATACGGGTTCCGGTGAATTATTTTTTACCAAAAATGAGGCTAATTTTATTCTTTGTGCTTCGCCGCCGCTCAAATGAATACTCGCTTGTCCTAAGGCTAAATAATCCAATCCAACCTGCATTAACGGGTATAAATTCTTAGTAATTTCAGGTTGTTCTTTGAAAAATTCCATGGCCTCATGTACGGTAAGTTCCAATACCTCGGATATGTTTTTTCCATTCCAGGTAACATCCAAAATATCCTGCTTATATCTTTTACCTTTACAATTTTCACATTCCATTTCAATATCCGCCATGAATTGCATTTCAATGGTAATAATACCTTCGCCTTTGCAAACATCACATCGACCACCGTCCACATTGAAAGAAAACCAAGCCGGTGTAAATCCCTTTTGTTTGGATAATTGTTGCTTGGCGTATAATTCGCGAATGGGATCAAAAGCTTTGAGGTAAGTCACCGGATTGGAGCGAGATGATTTTCCTATGGGATTTTGATCCACATATTCCACACGTTTTATTTTTTTCAAATCGCCGCCCAGTTGTGCTGCATTCTTTTTATTTTCTAAAGAATCCTTGAGTAAAGGATATAATAAATCTCTAACAAGCGTGGACTTCCCGGAGCCGGATACTCCGGTGATAACGGTCAGTGCTTCCACGGGTATTTTTACATTAATATTTTTTAAATTATTTTTATTGGCCTCATTCAGCTCAATAAAATATTTAGCCTTGCGTCTTTTGGTAGGAATCGGTACCATTAATTCAGAACGCATATATTTTGCCGTAAGCGTTTTCCCCTTTTTTATCATTTCATCAGTGGGCCCCTGATAAACCAATTCTCCGCCTAATGCCCCTGCCAAAGGCCCAATATCAATAATTTCATCGGCAATTTTTATAATATCCTCATCATGCTCTACCACCAATACTGTATTGCCAAGATTTTTCAGCCTTTGCAATACTACAATTAATCGATCTGTATCACGGGAATGCAAACCAATACTTGGCTCATCCAAAATATAGAGCGCCCCGGTTAAATTACTTCCTAAAGACGTTACAATTTGTATTCTTTGAGATTCCCCGCCGCTTAAAGTACGTGATGCCCGATTGAGTGTAAGATAACCCAAGCCCACATCATTTAGAAAAGTAAGTCGGTTATTTATTTCAAGGAGTAAACGTTTGGCTATTTCCTGCTCTGTATCGTTTAATTTTAAATTTTTAAAATGCTGCGCCAAATCTGTACAAGGCATTTGCAATAATTCAGTAATAGGCTTATCATCTATTTTTACATAGGAAGCTTCCGGACGCAGACGCGTGCCGCCACATTCCATGCAATTGGTTTTACCCTTGTAGCGCGCAAGCATTACCCGATATTGAATTTTATAAGTTTTCCCTTCTACATATTTGAAGAAATTTAAAATCCCTTCAATATCTTTATTCCCTTTCCAAAGTAAATTTTTTTCCTTTTGTGAAAGTTGATGATAAGGACGGTGAATAGGAAAATCATACTTGGGTGCTTTCTTAATAAACCAATCCTTCCACTCGCCCATCGTTTCGCCCTTCCAACAAGCCACGGCGCCTTCATATACGCTTAAAGATTTATTCGGAATTACTTTATCCTCATCCACCCCGATTACCTGGCCAAAGCCTTCACAAACCTTACATG
This sequence comes from uncultured bacterium, assembly GCA_903829945.1. Lineage (GTDB taxonomy): Bacteria > Bacteroidota > Bacteroidia > CAILMK01 > CAILMK01 > CAILMK01. The sequence continues at coordinate 11,019 of CAIKRV010000088.1, forward strand.
CGCCATAAGGATTATTGAAGGTAAATAAATTTACGGAAGGCTCTTCAAAGGTGATACCATCCATTTCAAATTTATCAGAGAAAGAATGCTTGGTAGATTCCTTATCGGAAAGCACTTCAATAATACATTCTCCATGCCCTTCAAAAAATGCTGTTTGTACAGAATCAGCAATACGTGAACGATTATCATCCTCACTGATATTTACACTAATTCTATCCACCAATAGTAAACTGGCATTTAATAAAACTTCGCTTTGATATAAGGTTTCTTTCAATTCATCTTCCGTTTTACCGGTTTCAAGAAAAGAAATAACATCTTCAATTTTTACCACCCTGCCGCCAAGTTCAATTCGAGAAAAACCTTTTTGAAGAATAATATTGAGTTCTTCTTTCCAAGAGCGCGTTTTAAATTTTACAATTGGACAAAGCACTTGAATTCTTGTCCCTTGCGGTAAAACTTGTACAAAATTTACAACATCCGTAACGGTAAACCTTTTCACTTCCTCGCCACTATGAGGAGAATAGGTTCGTCCTATTCTGGCATATAGCAAACGTAAATAATCATAAATTTCAGTAGTTGTGCCGACCGTAGATCTGGGATTGGTGGTATTTACCTTCTGTTGAATAGCCACAGCGGGGGAAAGACCCTTGATGTAATCAACACTAGGCTTATTAATTTTCCCCATAAATTGGCGTATATAAGCGGAAAGGCTTTCCACGTACCTGCGTTGACCTTCGGCATAAAGCGTATCAAAAGCTAAGGAAGATTTTCCTGAGCCACTGACACCGGTGATGACAATTAACTTTTTTTGAGGAATAGCTAAGTTTAAGCCTTTGAGGTTGTTTTGGCGCGCATTCTTGACGAGAATAAATTCTCTATAATCAAGATTATCAATATTTTGTAAGCTCATTAATAAAAAAATCTAAAAAAAATTTGGCATATTCAAGAAAACGTCTTATATTGTGATAAGTTTCAACTGCATATTTAACCAAACATATAAACAACAAAAGTATAAATTAATTCGCCTATAGAAAAGTAGCTCTACATCTTGCTGATTTATTAATATAAAATACTGCTATGACCAAGAAAACAGTTAGCGATGAAGAGCTCCTTACCGGATATATAAATGGTGAGGAAAACTGCTTAAGAACCCTCATACATAGGCATCAAAGAAGAGTTTTTACTTCTATTTATGTATTGGTTAAAGACCGAGCTTTGGCAGAAGATCTTTTTCAGGAAACCTTTATTAAGGTGATTAACAGCCTAAGAAGTGGCCGTTATGAAGAAAAAGGGAAATTTGCCGCTTGGGTAGTCCAGATCGGAACCAACCTTGTTAGAGATTATTTCCGTAAAATGGAACGTCTTCCAAGGGTAGTTGGATCAGACGGTGATGAAACTTTTCTAAAATACATCCCACTAGGCGATGAAAACGCCGAACGCAGACTCATTAATGATGAACGTGATGAGATGGTTAAAAATCTTATCCAAAAGTTACCTCCTGAACAGAGGGAGGTGTTAGTATTAAGAAATTATGCAAATCTTAGCTTTAAGGAAATAGCGGAACTCACAAACGTGAGTACCAATACTGCCTTAGCCAGAATGCGTTATGCACTTAGTAATATGCGTAAACTCATTGAAAAGCATAATATTATATTATAGCATGGCAAAAATAAAATAAAGCCTTGTAAGGTTTTAGGCCATTTTGCAAAAAAAACTGCTATTGGATATATTATACTTGTTGAATGCGCGTTTATAAAAGTGTAAAAAGACTAAACAATGAAGTTTACCTTTAAAATTTATAAAGTGCGTGCCTATGCAACAAGTTTACACTGAAGACGACATTATCCGTTATGTTTATAATGAAGTAAGTGCCTCAGAAAAGGTACTTATCGAGAAAGCAATGGAAAACCAACCTTCCCTATTTCAGGCTTATAACCAATTGTTGGAAATTAAGTCTCGTATGGATGGGGTAGTTTTGAATCCGAATGCAAGTAGTGTAGAACTCATACTTGAACATTCCATCAAAACCTCATCGCATCTCGAAGCTTCAATTTAACATAATTTAAAAGGAGCAAAGTTGAACTCTAAAACTTAGGGTTTAACTTTTTTTGTGTAAATGCTAAATACTTTAGCTATTTCCAACCTCCCTGAATCTGGGGAGGCTCAATTGTGGTAAAATATCCCCACATTTCAGGATAAAATTCTTAATTTAAATTTAATTATGGCATAAATCCAAGGCCAGTTCAAATTTTTAAAACATTATATTCCAATATTTTAGCACCTTTTTAAAAAGGTAAATCAAAAATTGGCACGGTAATCGTATAATCGGTAACTTTGTAACACTGTTAAGAACGAAAATTTAAATTTCGTTCCACCTAAAAAAATAAAAAAATGTTAAAACCACTTTTATTTTCAATTGTCATTATTGGAAGCAGTCATTTTTATGGCTTTGCTCAAACCGGTAGCGGAACCATTAGTCCTACTGTTCAGAATCCGACCAACCCCGGTTCCCAAAGTGATCCGGTTCCTTTAAAAAAGGTTAAAAAACAGAAAAAATCTAAGAAATCTACAAATCCTTCAGCTAATGCACCTGCACCAAATGGATTAACTACCCCAAACAATGCCCCTGGAAATGGTGCACAAATGGACCAAGTAAAAACAACTCCGAGCGGAAATGCTGCCACCGGTAATCCAAGTAATGCAACTCCTGCATCAGCTGCTTCACCTGCAGGTACAAATTCTCCTGCCGCTGCATCATCCATGACCGATAATACTAATAATAGTACCACCAACAATAATACTAATCAAGGAACCGGTAATATAGATGATTTGGTAAAAAAATCAAATCCAATAGTTACCAATACCACCAATGGTCAAGTTAATTGGACCAATCAATATGTGGAAGCAATTGGAGAAGCTGCCATAGACAATGTACGTTTTACCAATCCGGCCCAAGCTAAGCTCATGGCCAAGCGAGGTGCCGTAGTGCTTGCACAAAGAAACCTACTTGAAATTGTAAAAGGGGTAAATGTAACGGCTGAAACTACCGTAAAAGATATGATTACATCCAGTGATTATGTTTATACCCGTGTGGATGGTGTGGTAAAAGGAGCCGAGATGGTAGGCGAAGCAATAGAAGATAATGGTATTATGCGCGTAAAACTACGTATGCCTTTATATGCAACCAATGGCCTTGCCTCTGCCATATATGATAATATTCCGGGTACCGGCGGAACCACAAATGGAACTAATTCTGCAGCAGGTACTGCCAGTGGCAACGGACAAACTTTAGCCACGAATATTAACAATGCAACCAATACAGCTGCCAATGTATCTAATACTGTCAGCAATGCAGTTTCTGATGCCCAAAAATTGGTAATTAACTTAGGAGGGAAAAAGTTTGATCCCAGCTTATTTCCGGTAGTGCTAGATGATAAAGGAAATTTACTTTTAGATTTTAAAAAATTATATGATCCTACCACTGGCACCTTCCCGCAAATTATCCAAGCCTCTAAAGAATTAATGAATGATTTTAATTTGAAACAAGGTGTACAAGTCGTCAATGCAATTCAAGATAAATTAAGTACAGGAAAAATTGTAATCAGCAATGATACCGTTAAGAAAATAAACTGGAGTAAAATTGGAAATACTGCAGCAACCATTGGAAAAATATTAATGATGTTTATCTGATAAAAAGGATTTAGAAAAGCAAAAAACTATGAGATTTTATAAATTTTTATTACTATTAATATTAGTACTTCCATTGGCTTCCAAAGCTCAAGATGATATTATGGAAGTAGATGCCAAAGGTACGGGTCTAAAACACGCGGACGCACTTCAAGATGCCTTAAGAAATGCAGTTTCACAAGCTGCGGGTGTGGCTATACGCTCAGAAACAAAAGTTGAAAATTTTGAAGTGGTATCGGATGCCGTTTCTTCCAATACACAAGGATATATTACTTCCTATACGGAAACTAAATCTGTCCCATTATCTGATCGTACTGAAGTAACCATTCATGCTAAGGTAAGTTTAAAACCACTTAAAGCAGACATCAATTTAATATCAAAATCCATTGGTGGCGTTCGTTTTCTAGTGATGTATGATCCCCGGTCTGTAAAAGCTGAAGAGAAACCAAAATATGATTTTGCCATAGAACGTATAAATAATTATTTATCGCAAAAAAAATATCGGTACATAGAGCAAAGCAGATTTGAATCTTTAAAAAATGAAGCCAGTAATATAGCGGAAGCAGATGCGGATAGCAGCCATCAAATAAGCTATGTTCAACGTTTAGGCATTATGAGTGATGCACAATTTATCATTCTAATTTCTAATATTTCCATCAGTAGCAGAAGTGAAGCTTTTGACACTAGAACTTCTTCAAAAATATCAATTGAGGCCAAAGCTTATGATAATTGTACGGCGGAAGGTTTAGGAACCGTGCTTTTAGAAAGTGGATGGAAAAATGCCGTCGACTTACAATCATCTATACAAGATGGTGTAGGTGATGCTGTAAATAATGGATTTGATCAATTATTAGGAACTTTCACTGCTTATATCGGAGGTTGGGTCAATAATGGAACACCATTTGAATTACGTTTTTATAATTGCGGTACTTATAGAGATTTTAGAGATTTAAAAAGTAAATTGAAAGATGATAACGATTTTGGTGGTGATTTAGAAATCGTAAATGCTGAAAATTATACAAAACTAAATTGTACCTTTAGGAAAAAACCGGAAGACTTGGCAGATAAAGTTTTAGATTACTCAGATGCCGTACCAACGTTTAAGAGCAAAGATTTAGATGTAAAGTTTATTTATGGACGTCAGATTTCATTTGCGCCCCATAATGAAACCATTCCGGGATTACCGGCCACAGCAACACAAAACAGCACTACTGCTACACCGAAACAACCAACAGCTACGCCTGCCAATACCTTAACACCGGCAGCCAAGACAAGCCCTGCCCCTGCAGGCGGAAACGCACCAATACCTCCTGCCGGCACAAATAAAGCCAATACAAAATATACTCCTTTAAAGAAACCTAAACCAGTTATTAATAAATCAACCAACTAAAACATTAACATTATTAAATATGCAAAAGACGATTTTAACAGTGCTGATATTACTAGGTACCTATATGACCAGTGTAGCACAAAAAACAACTGAAGTAGTTATTTTCTCAGAAGATGGAGAAAAATTTTATTTAATCCTTGACGGAGAAAAACAAAACGCCACACCGGCAGTGCGTGTAAAAATGCCTGCCTTGGTTAATGAATTTTACAAAGTAAAAATCATATTTGATGATCAGCAAATTCAATCTATTGATGATAATATCCGCACCAAAGGTTATACTACCACGCAATCGTATGAACAAGCGCGTCAAATTACCTATGTAATTAAAAATAAGGGAAAAGGCAAAAGAGTATTACGTAGTTCCACTTGGTCATATTATGGAGATAATTCTACTCCTGTAACCACCAATGATAATCCGGTTCCGCAAAACACTAATACCACGGCTGCTCCAAATAATAATCCAAATACAGGCACTAATACAACCACCACCACCACTACAAGCGCTCCGAATGGAACCAATATGAATATGAATATGAATGTTGGTACCAATGGCGTAAGTGTTACCGATCCGGATGGAAATACAGTTAATATGAATGTAAATGTGGACCCGAATAACCAGAATGTAAATGTGAATACTAGTGTTAAAAATGCCAACGGGACACCTGCGAAAATGACCACCACTACCACTACCAGTTCTTCTTCTACTTATTCTAGTTCCGGTACTAATAATAATCAAAACTATAATAACAATAACAACCAAAACTATAATAATAATGCCCAGGCGCCTGCCAGCAATAATGCAGGTAATGGGGGAAATAAATGTGTTTTCCCTATGAGTTCTGGGGATTTTGCAACTGCTAAGGCATCGATTACTAAGCAATCATTTGCTGAAGAAAAAATGAAAGTTGCTAAACAAATTGTAAAAGCAAAATGTGTAAATGCTGCCCAAGTAAAAGAAATAATGGGCTTATTTAGTTTTGAAGAAAACAAACTTGAATTTGCTAAATTTGCTTATGATTATACTACCGATAAAGATAATTATTTTACCATCAATGATGCGTTTAGTTTTAGCTCTTCTGTTGATGATTTAAATAGTTATTTGGATGGCAAAAAATAATTAATTTCATTAAGTCCATAAAAGAGAAGAGCTGCAATAATTGCAGCTCTTCTCTTTTATAATTAGGAGATTTAATTTTTAATTATTGATTTAGCATATATCGCATCCTTACCCTTTAAAACTAAATAATAAGTTCCGTTTGGCAAGTAACTCAAATCCAAATGTACTTTATCCTGCATGCTGCTTATGTGTATATTTTGCAATAATAAACCATTATTATTATAAATATTAATTTCAGAAATCAGTTCACCTTTCAAATCCTCCCATGTTATGTTAATGATGCTTTGAGCAGGATTTGGATAAACTTTAATTTTTGCAGATAATTCAAAATTTGCTGCTATCCCTAAAGATTTTGAAACACTAATATAATCGGTTTTATTATTAAGTGCTGAACCAATTCTATTGGTAGCAATTAAAGTAACCGTATATTTCCCAACGGAGTCAAAGCGTACATTAGGATTTTGACTGCTCGATGAAGTTCCATTCATGTAAGTAATGGTACTTGGTGAAAAAAGCCATAACCATTGGGTGGGTGCATTGGTGCTATTATCCGTAAAGTGAACAACATTGGCGGTGGTAGGATTTACGCGATCCGCATAAAAATCGACGACAGGTTTTCCCAATTTTTTTACGTGAATGTAATTTGATTTAACTTTTGAACCTTTAATATTAACTATTGGAATAGTAGCATCCAAACTGACCGAATAAAATCCTGTATCAGAAAAAGTGACATGCGGTGCTTTTGAAGATGCATTAGTGCTATCCACAAAATTAAAGGTTCCCGGACTGATGCTCCAAGCATAGGAATATACCCCTAAAGGATCGGTAGTACTATTGGTAAATTTTACGGTATCGCCAATATAAACATTGGTATCATTAGCATTAAAATTAACAGGAGGTGCCAATGGGCTATTAATATTGCGCATGCTATCTTTATAATAGATTTGCTTGATAAATCCACCTGCTGAAACAATCACCTCCATAATTGGAACTTTGGCACCATTGGCCAACCATTTATATTCAACTCTATTGGAAGGGATATTGGTGTATATGGAATCGGTTTCAGTAATTACAGATTTTATTCTTACACAACTAAAAGTTCCAAATGGGGTTTTAATGGTTCCATATCCATCAATGGTATTATGTCGGGTTCCATTAACTTTAATACTGCCCACCTTAGGAATACTGATGCTACCGCTAAAGCTGCAACTATCATCGCTATTCCCATATTTTAACGGCAATACATATTCAATATCGGGATTGGAATATGGCACAGGCACTCTTAAATTGACAATAGGTACATCAAATAAGAGGGCTTGCCTTTTATATGCGGAACTGCTATTTTTAAAAAAACCCAAACCGGATAAGGTACCCCCTAATACGGTATCTGTTACATCTCCATAATAGGTAAGGTATAGTAAAGAAATATTGTAAGGATCCTTATAACTCAAAACATTATTTGCACTAGCCTTTAGATAGGAAAAATCCCATGAATAATTCGCACCGGTATTGGTTACGTTGATGGTATCAATGGCTGCACTAATATACACATTTTTATCACCTGAAGAAGGTAAATCTGCACTTTTGATGCTAATTTGTGCTTCCAGCATTAAAACGGAAGTACAAAATAATAATATGAGAAGAATGGATTTTTTTATCATATGGTTTAAGCATTAAAAACTCAAATATAGGGAACCTTTTATATAAAATCGTGGCACCCTTCTACTATCAATCGAATTTAAATAAGTAATACGGTGAATAGCATCAATTCTTAAAATTTTAAAAATATTTTCAATGCCATAAAATGCTTCTACGTAAGGAACATCATTGCGCATAATTCGAACCTTATCTACTATATTTCCATTGGGATCCTTTTCAGGAAGCAAATTTCTATTTTCATTACTCAAATACACCATAGCTGCTTTAATGCCTCCTACCTCTCTCCATTTTAATTCCTTTAGCAATGGAATTCGATTAAAAATTAATCCGTCGAAATGATGGGTATAAAATGCAGTAATACTTTGATCGCCGGCAAATTCAAAGAAGCGCATCAAATTAAAAGCTTCATCACTGCGGACAAATGTTTCATTCCCCAATTGAATATCCAATAATGGGTATGGAAGGGGATTAAATACTTTGGTACCCGTTATTGAATATTGACCAATCCCTAAGGCACCCATTTTTACTTTTTGATTAATATTTAAATTTAATTTGTGATAATAAAAATCACTTCCTAAAACTCCTTTTAAACCTAAAGTATATTTAAATATAAAAATGGGAGATCGCTCTATAGCTACTCTTACTCTCCTATTATCTTTTACCAAAAAAGCATCCTTAAATGCATATCTTGATTCAGAACTTATTTCTGAAACTGTATAAAAAGGATCAATTCTGCTATGGTCATTTTGATTGGGATAATATCCGAAATGGTAATTCCTGCCTACCGGAACAAAGTTTTTATTAAGAAAAAATAAACGCTCATTAAATCCTTTAAAAAGATCTGACTCCAACCAAACTCTGGTCATTTCCACTTTATTTAATCGCGTAAGCAAACCTAATTGCGTACTTGCTGCAAGTAAATTGCTATTGTTCCCAAAAAATTCATCCTGAACACCCAATTCTTCAATATCTTCCTTCCGCTGAATGCCTATTTTAGTCCAATTTTTTCGATTCAGAAAATATTCTACCTGGGCATTATATTTAAATTTATTATCCCGAATTCCATAGGCACCATATCCTTTTAAAATCCACTTTTTGCTAAAATTTGAATTGGAGCGAAAACCTAATCTTAATCTACTTCCTTCCACCTGATTAAATCCATATAAAAAAATATACGGACCAATTTCAAAATATTTCCCTGCTCGGTAATAACCGTTAACTACCACATCAATCACATCAATATATGTTTTGATTTTAGGAATATTTTTAACGCTATCAATTAAGCTATAAATTTGTTTATCTTCTTTCGTTAAAGCATCATGCCTATTGGCATCCCAATAAGCATCAGAATGGTCTTGGGCATCTTCTGCCACTTCAATACGATCTTTAAAGAAACCATAAGGCTTTTCCTTATTTACAATAAAGCTATCATTGGAAACATATAGTTTCAGTAATACTCCGGCCGATTTTTTAGTTAATTCAGCAATGTCCACCAAAATTCTAACTTTAGCGGGAAGCCATGGTCCGGCTGCCGTTTGTATTAAATCCTGTTGAATTTTTAATCGGTCAATATAATTCAGGTTTGATTTTCCACCCAATTCCACGGTGAGGCGTTTTAAAGCAAAAGTGGTATCGGTAATCCACATGGTTCCGTTAAAGGCCAAATCACTGGAGTTACGGGGCTTAAATTCGATTTTATAACAATACTTCTGATCAATTACCAAACTATCCACCAGGTAATAATGATAAAAAGTTATTCCGGCACTTGCTAATGGTGAAATCACATTTTTTTCAAGAATATTTATATAATTCTGATAAAAATTATAATCCTGAAATGATGCGCCCATCACTTGTTGCATAAATTGCACATCATTTACACCTACACCTTTGGTTTTGTTTGCTTTAATTATTTCCTTTTTTCTTTCCGGACCTTTAGCATAAAAATAATCTGAAATAGTTTCCGACATAAAAAAAGGTAAGACCGGTTTGCCGTCTTCGCCGGCAATAAGCTTAAGGCTATCTAATATTTTTCGAAAGGGTGCCATAAGCTTAACCTTTTTAAAGGATTCGATATTATTAGCATCCGCTTCAATTTTACTATAGGTTTCATAGCTATAAGCATCTAGGCTTCTTTTATCATTTTTATCCCGATTTTCCCATATTTTTCTAAGAATTCTAAAAGCAGGATTTTCACCCGGTCTTACTACTACCTCTTTCAATTCATACCCTGAAGCTTCTAATTGAATATTTAATTCCTGCGATTTGCCTTTATAAACAAATTTTGTCCGCATTTTATACCCTAAATATCGCGCACAAATAGAATCATCCGCACGATCCGTAGTAATTAAATAATTACCATCAAAATCTGTGACAGTTCCTACTTTTGTTTTAGGGAAAAAGACATTAACAAAAGGAATTGGTTCACCGGTATTGGCATCGGTTACTCTACCCTTTACAACAGTGGTTTGAGCAATAGCATCGATCCATGAAAATATAAAAATAATTCCAAGTAAACTGTATTTTAACCGTTGAGATAAAAACTGAAAAATATAATTACGCTTTAAAATCACATTTAAAGTAAACGCTCAGTTACAAAATAATGATATATATGTTCTTTAATAAATACTTCTTGTTGTTTTGCATCCATAGGCGGTAATGCCTTGGCTTGTTTCCACACCGGCCATCCGTCTGCATCTAAATGCTCGACTACGAAATAACCTTCATCAGTAAGAATTTTACAGGCAGCCAGGTTCATTAAATCCAATTTTTCTTCTTTGGTTATTTTAGTCTTCTTTTGCCCCCATTCCCTGAGGCCGATTACAAAAAGCGCAGCCTTTAAGTCAGCACTTTTACCAAATCGGTTTTTTAATGCATGGCTAACTAATTCCCATTTTTCTTCTATACTTTCCATTCCTACAAAGATAACATTCTCCGCGAAATCAAAAATATTTAAAGCATCGATTAGGGATTATTATAAATTTAAATATCCATTGTCAAACTATTCAATGTGTATCTATCTTTGCACTAATGAATTCCTATTTAGATTTAATTGAAGCAGCCATCAAAAAACTGCAATTTAAGGGTCATCCTAAGTCATTATATGACCCGGCCAACTACATGATGTCATTGGGAGGTAAACGTATTCGCCCAATTCTCACCCTTATGGCCTGTAAAATGTTTGACGGTAATATTGAAAAAGCGATGTATCCCGCCCTGGCCATGGAAATATTTCATAATTTCAGTCTGGTACATGATGATTTTATGGATCATGCACCTTTAAGGCGAGGAAAAGCAACAGTACATACGAAATGGGATGTGCCAACAGCCATACTATCAGGCGACTTAATGCTTGTATTAGCTTATAAAGTCCTTAGTAAATCAAATGATGAAAAATTGGCCGATATGCTCAGCCTCTTTAATAATACTGCCATTAAAGTATGCGAAGGCCAACAATTGGATATGGAATTCCAGCATAAAAATAATATCAGCATTCAAGAATACCTGGATATGATAGGTTTAAAAACTGCAGCCTTATTAGCCGGATGTTTAAAAATGGGGGCTGTTGTTGCCGGCGCCTCAACAAAAGATGCAGAATATATTTACGATTTTGGATATAAACTTGGTATTTCATTTCAAATACAAGACGATTTACTGGATAGCTTTGGAGATGCCCAAACTTTTGGCAAATCGATTGGCGGTGATATTGTTGAAAATAAGAAAACTTTTTTAGCGATTAAGGCACGGGAATTAGCTACTCCCGCCATTAGAAAAAAACTTGACACCTTAGCTTCTGAGACGGATTATGTAAGAAAGGTTGAGCTAATTTTAACTATTTACGAACAATTGGGAATCAAACACATTACCAAAGAACTCAGTGAAAAATATTATCAGGATGCATTAAAGGATTTGGATAGCATCAGTACTTCAGATGCATCAAAAAAAGAATTGATTTCCTTAGCTGAAGAATTATTAAATAGGGTCCGCTGATAAAGATTGGCCTTCAATCTCTTTTAATTTTTCTCTGAGCCAATTTAAATCTGCAATTTGCTTAATACCTAGTAGTTCATTTTTTACATCAGGCAATGCAATCCTACTACCTATCTTTATGTGCATCAGTTTTTTACTGTATTTTACAAAATTTAAATAAACTGTGCGCTGATATTCTGAAATTACCTTATTACGCTTCAGGTAATTGGTAAACGCATCCGTTAATGATAAAAATGGTTCAGTATCATTTAATTCATAATATGTTTTTAATAACAATGCTTTGGAATCCAATTGGTAATAATTGTCTGCAAATTCTACCTGCTGCAATAAACGCAAAGCATGGCTAAATTCCTTTTTATAATAATGCAAAAACGCCTTGTTGTAATTGTAGGTAATTTCCCTGCTGGCCGCCGGAATGGTATCTTTATAGGCATTTATAAAATTCTCGGTCCATGCTACTTGTCCGGAACGTAAACTTATCGTCACGATATTTTTAAAATCAGAAGGGGCCAATTCTTTATTTTCAAAAATCAATTCCTTTTCAATAAGGGATTTATATAATTCAAATAATTCCTGTGTATAGGTAAGCTCTCCACTGTTCAGTTTCTTGATGCAATAATTTAGCGCAAAAACATACATATCCTTAGCCTCTGCAGGAGTAAATTGCTTAGTATACTCTTCCAACATAATTTTCAACTGCAAATAATGTTTGGATTCGTCGGGCTCACGAAAGGTCATTAAAATTTGATAATAAATGGCAATGGCCGGAACATCCCTAAAATGATCATTTGCTAAAAAATTTACAATTTCATTAAGCAAATGATTATTGTAGGTTACTTGCGCTACATCTTGCAGATTAAATATTACACAACAAAAACGCAGCTTATTGGCAAGGTAGTATAAATCTAAATTATCTGCTGCTTGTTGTAAAGATTCTGCCAAACCCCTGGCTTCTCTATTCAGACTATGCAAGTACACATTTTCTTCCAATAAATGTTGGTAAAAATACCAATCAACATCTCTGTAAATTTCCTTATTTTGTTGCACCAATGCAGTTTCCTTCAACTGCTGAAAATACTTATCAAGTTTTCTTTGGTCATAAGCATTAAGGAGTAAATGCTTTTTATAAATATCACTTTTATCAAATTCGATATAAGCCAAAAAATCTTCCAATAATTTGGTAAGATCCGTCATTACATATCTTAACTTTTGCTCATCAATTTTCTCTTTGGGAAATACTTTTACAAATATTTGTTCCAAGCCAACTTTATCTTCAGGAAATTCCGGATGGAATTTTTTAATGACAGAAAACAATGCTATCACCTTTTCATTTTTATTAAAAAAAGGAGATAAAATATATTCTTCAAAGTATTTTAATTCCTTGGAAGAAATAGTTCTGAGAATTGATACCAGTTTACTTTTAAAAAGCATATATAATGTTCGGCAAAGTTATAAAAAAACCTCCCGTTTTGGACGGGAGGTTTTTTATCGCAATAAATTATAATTTATTTAACGTAAATTAATTGTTTGGTTTGAATTTCATCTCCGATGCTAACATGTAAAATGTATACCCCGGATTGAACTTTATAAGCTGCAGGTTCAAATAAAACGGAATGAGCTCCTGCGCCTTCACTACTATTGGCCAGTACTGTAATGGTACGTCCGGTTAAATCCACAATTTCAATATGCACTCGAGTATTAGATTCAAGATTATAGGAAATGGTGGTATTATCCTTAAATGGATTTGGATAAACCTTAAGTTCTGTACTACTTGTGGAATTATCAAAAATACCGGTATTAATGCCAGTGCTATCCTTATAGTTACTGCTACACTTATTGGCAGCAGTTGCAGATAATGTAATATAATGCATCACATTATTCTTGTAAGCATGGGTAGGCTTAATGTTTACAATATCTTTAGTAGTATCACCAAAATTCCAAGTAAAGGAAGTTAAAGTGGTATCCACCGGAATGAATTTGTACTTTTGGAACCCGAGTTTAGTAAATGAAAAAGTAGTATTAGGACTTTGTTTTACATTTACAGTTTTGGTCATGGTATCGTTACAACCATTGGTATTTATTGCAATAAGTTTCACAACAAAGCTTCCGCCTTTTGCATAATAATGGGTAGTATCCTTTGCACTCAGTTTGGTTCCATCACCAAAATCCCATGAATATTTTGCGCCTTTGGTAACATTCGTATTAGTAAAGCTAGTACCTAAACCGGAACAAACAGAATCTACGAAATTAAATGAGGCTTTGCTTCCGGTATAAAAATTAATTGGTAAGCTAAAGCTATCCATACAACCATTGGTTTTAGAAGTGATTTTAAGCGTGGCCGTAAAGGATGAAAATGAACTATAAGTATGGCTAGGATTGGTAGCTGTAGATTTAGTGCTGGCATCTCCAAAATCCCATGAATAAGATCCTCCTCCTACTGTAAATGAAGAATCGGAGAATCTTATGGTTTCACTATTGCAATAAGCAGTATAACCAAATTTAACCGTAGGTTTTGCATTAATGGTTACTGATTTTTTGATTGTATCGTTACAACCGGAATAAGTAGTAATTAATCTTACATTATAAGCACCGGTGCTGGCATATTTATGATTTGGATTGGTAAGTGTAGAGCCGGTAGTTTTATCACCGAAATCCCAACTATAAGTAAGGGAAGAACCACTTGGCAAACTCTTATTGGTAAACATTACACTATCCCCGAAGCATGTATTTGCAACACTAAAATCAGCCTTAGGACTTGCATTTACAATAATTGAAGTTGTTACAGAATCTTTACACCCTCCGGAAAAACCTACTACCAATTTTACTTTCTTAGTTCCGCCATATTTGTAATTATGGGTTGGGCTTTGAGTGGTGCTGCTAGTAGAATCACCAAAATCCCATCTCCAGGAATTAATAGTACCGGACCCTGTAGTTTTAGAAGTATCTGTAAAGACCGTACCGCTACAAGTATTATTGTATTTATATCCTGCTTGCAAACTTGCAAAATTTACAGATAAAGCAGTTCGGCTGCTTGGACAAGTAATAACATGGTAAAACACTTCACCATTCCATGTACGAGGCGTAACGAATGAAGAACCGGAAACCATAGGAGTACCAAATTTCCCTGCAACGGAATTACCTGTTTTTAAAGTAATTTCAGGACTATTAAACGTACGACTTCCTACATCATAAGCTACATTTCCTGTTTGTAAACGAATATAAATGCCGTAAGTATGACCTGCTTTAAAAGGTGTAGTAAATCGAACATAAGCAGGAATAAGTCCGCCGCTATAGCCGGCACCATATACAGTATCTCTGCCTACAAAAGTCCATGCCTTGGATTTTGTTTCATTACCCACATAGGAACCTTCTTTGTAATATACTTCTGCAACATCTTTACCGGAAGAATAGGTTTTAATATAAAAACTATCAATTTGAATATCAGCTTTAGCTACGATATCAAACATATTTCCATTGTTGGAACGAACAGTACTTGAAGTTAATGTTGTATCAGTATTTACAGTGTCCCATTTCAATATTTGACTTTCTGCATAATACGTAGTTGCCTTAGTCAATTTAGGCGTCGTAAAAGTATCGCCGATATATAAATCCGTATCGGAAGTTGCAGAGGCATACCAATGAATTTTCGTACCGCTGGTAGAGCAAGAGGCAATTAAAGTTCCTTTGCCTGCGGCGCATATAGAAGTACTGGAGCCGGTAGGACTGCTTGGTGTAGTACCAACTACAATTGTACCTTTAATGGTATCATTGGTACGATCGCTATCGGATGCCAGGTTAGTATAAATTGAAAAAGGATAACTGCCCGCAGAAAGAGATATACTGGTGGTAGCAAAAGTAAAAGTATCCCTAAGATTCATTTTAAGTGTTTTCTTAAGCGTATCCGTATAAGTGGATCCGCCTACATTTAATACCACAGGAATAGACGTTAGTGAATCAGAGCCTTGGTTTCTGATCACCACTTTAACGGATTGACTGCTGCCGGAACAAGTATATAAGGAAGGGCTAAGCATAGTTTCAAGGGCAGCATCGCTGGTTCTTGCCTTGATTTGAAGAATATAATCTTCGGTTTCCCCTTTATTAAGACCAGAACTTAAACAAGAGGAACTATTGCTCAAAAAATTCAAGGTGCTACTATCTGCATCCATCATTCTTAAAGCATAATTGCCCGGTTTAATATTATAAGGGATATAAATACTGCTATTTAAACTATCGGTTCTATTATTATCATTAATGATGGTTTCACCGGAATCAGCAAAATCACCGTCTTGGTTCCAGTCAATCCAAACACCAAAATTTTGGTTGGTATTTGCATTGGCTACAACAATAGGGTAAGTTTTGCCTCGGAAAATCGGAATCACAATTCCGGTGCTGTCATATCCCTTGTAAACCTTGGATAAATGGGTAAAATTGCTACAACCGGAAGTTCGTGAGTAAGTACCCAATTGGAAGTAAGTTACGGAATCACCGGTAGAACAGCCCGTTTTGTATACTGGGATACAATATTGAGCCCGCAAATGGCCGGGGAGGAAGGAAAGAATGGCCAAGAAGAGACCAGTCAATAATACAATCTTTTTCATGCTTATATTAGTTTAAAGGCGAAATATACAAAAAAATCAAACGGCAAACGATCGATGTTCCATTAAAGACCCCTATTAATCGTTAAAAATGAAGAAGACTTTCCTATAAAAGGACTTAGAATATTTAAATCGCTAATTTTAAACCTTTTACATAACTATTTGGACTACTTTTGTTTAACAAATAAGTATCTAGTAAAAGATAGGTCTCCGTAAATAACATGAGTAGTATTGACCAAGGTCCAACCGTCGGCAGCAAGGGAATTTATTTTAAGAACAATAGATTTATTATTGGAATTAATATCTTTTAAATTTAATCTACCGAATCTTCCTATACATTCAATGTCCATTTCAGTACTTACACCATTCTCATCAGTAATTAACATTTTAGCAGGTTTACCTTCCGTAATGGTAATCATCATATAAACATTCTTTTTCCCTTCATCAGGAAGACTTTTAAAGGCGTAAAAAGTTAAAGAAATGACCAGCAGGGTGCTAAAAATAATTGTCAATTTTGTTGTCTTTTTCATAATTTTTAAATTAAAAGTCAAAGTTATCTTTTTGTTGGAATTGTAAAGAATCTTATTTTAGATTTTTATCCGTAACTTTACAGTTGAAAAGCCAAAACGAAGTATCTAATTTGCCATTTGAATGATATCCAAGAAACTACTGCTAATTCTGTTACTTTTAGTTCCTCTGCGAAATTTTGCTACGCATTTATTGGGTGGAGAAATAACTTATAAGCATATTAGCTACAATTCTTCCACCAATACAAATACTTATAAAATTCAACTGAATATGTATAGGGATTGTCAGTATGGCCTGGCGCCATTAGACGATTCTATTTCCATTGGATTTTATGAGAATGTAACGGGGAAAAAATCCAGAACGGCTGTTTTAACCCTTGGTGTTCCGGATAGTAGTAATGTTGACCCATTTGCGGGAAAAAATTATAGCTCTTGTAAAACCTTACCAAAGGCATGTATGCAATGGGGAAAATATATTGGCAATATTGATTTACCGCAAAGTAAATACGGCTATTTAATACTCTATCAAAGATGTTGTAGAAAAAATGGCATTATAAACGTTCTCGATACCCAAGGACAATCCTATACCAATGTTATTCCACCGGATATCACCTATATTAATAGCTCCCCATATTTTACTGACCCGCCTGCTCCTTTTTTAGGGGTAAATGATACGGCCAGTTACTTTAATAATGCCATTGACCCTGACGGTGACTCTTTGGTATATTCCTTGGCGAGACCTTATCTTGGAGGAACTACCTCCGCACCGGTGGTTTATCCCCTGGGTTCCTATAATTCGCCCGGATTAATTCAATATCAACCGGGTTATAGTTTTAGTGCTCCCTTTGGTAGCAAAGGATATGCAAGCATTGATCCGGTGACAGGATTAACTACCGTTTATGCTACAAAAACAGGAAATTATGCCATTGCCATTGATGTAAAAGAATACCGTAACGGTGTGTATTTAGGTACTACGCGTAGAGACGTTATGCTTTATATCACCAGTGTTTTATCCAGTGTTAAAATAAAAGGCGATAAGGTGGGTTGGTACACCACGGCAGATAGTTTTTCAGTCATGGCCGGTAAAACTTTAAGTTTTTCATTGCAATTTTCAGGAGGTGATACTTTAAGTTTCAGCGCCAATGGTGAACCTTTAGACACTACTCGAAACAGCTATGGTACTTTTACTATAAAATCATTTCCCAAGCAAGTGAATCCTACTTTTACTTGGCAAACCAAATGTAGTGATTTACGCACCCAACCTTATATTATCAAATATGTGGTCACTAATAAATGGTGCCCGCCTTCTATTCCATTAAAAGGTACAAAACGGATTTATGTATTGCCTTATAAAGGCTCCGATACTATTTTTGGGCCCACCAAAATTTGCAGCAGTACCATTACTCGAGGTCGCTATTACATTCAAGGCGGTTCTAAAACCAATACCTATATCTGGAGTGTTAAAGGAGGTACCATTAAAAACTACTCATTGTACAATGATTCCATTTATGTTGATTGGGGTAAAAGTACCAGCGGAAGTATTAGGCTTACACAATCCAATAGTATGGGTTGCCCCGGTGATACCATCAATGTAAATGTTACTATTTTGCCTCCTCCAAGTATTCCGGTAATATCAGGAAAATTAAATGTCTGCGCGCATGAAACAGATAGTTATTTTGTAAAAAATTATACCGGTTCCGACACCTTGAAATGGGAAATTATTGGTGGCGCTATTCTTAAGAAAGCAAATAATTATGCCATTGTAAAATGGGGGACCAGCGATTCCGGTATCGTAGAAGTTCAATTAAAAAATATTAATGGTTGTACGAGTGATACCTCCAAACTTAAAGTGATTAAAAATGTTCCCAAGGCAGATAGTATTGCCGGTGCATTTTCGGTTTGTCCTAATGCCAAAGGGATAGATTATTATATTTATAGAAATATTGGTCCGGGTTCTACTTTTAAATGGTTTGTCAGCGGGGGAATTATTGCATCCGGCAATAATAGCTCACATATAACGGTAAATTGGGGAAATAAGGGCAAAGGCAAAGTACAAGCCATAGAATACACCCAATACGGATGCGTAGGTGATACTTTAAATTTCAATGTTAGTAAAGATTATAATTTAAGTATTAATAAAATAAATGGAGATACTTCTTTATGCGAGTTTTCCAATGCTAAAACATATTCCGTTTTATACGTTCATAATTCCACTTATACTTGGAATATAAAAGGTGGGAGTTTTAATTCCGGTACTACCAGCGCCAATACAAATGTAAATTGGGGTAGTGCAGGAAGAGTGAATATAAGTGTAACTCAAACTGCTTATGATTCAGTAAATAAATTAACTTGTACGTCGAATAACGTTATATTACCGGTTTTATTAAATCCATTACCAAATACGGGGCCCATTATCGGTGATCAAACCATGTGTCAAGGATTTATTCACCAATACACTGTAAGCGGATTGGCCGGTAGTTCTTACCAATGGAGTTTCAGCGGAGGAAATAATAATATTAATAACCAAGGGAAAGACACAATTACTCTTAGCACAATGGTTGCAGGAACTTATACTTTATCCGTACGCGAATTGACCAAAGATAGTTGTTTAGGCAATCCGGTAAGTATTGCATTAGTGGTCCTACCCTCTCCTAAATTGAGTAAAATTAGTGGGCCTTCAATTGTATGTTCCCCTAATCTTAATAATATAACTTACTCAGTGCTTAATGATGCCGGCTCCTCGTTTCAATGGAGCATAATAGGAGGCAATATTAATTCCGGTAATGGCTCAAATACCGTCAATATTAATTGGAATAAACCAGGCATGGATTCTTTGTATGTAAAAGAAACTAATTCTTCCGGGTGCATGGATTCTACGGGGATAAAAGTGGAAGAAGATTCAGCGCTTATTAAAATGGATTTAGTGACCACTATTCGTCAAAATGAACAACAAATTGAGATTTTTTGGAACACTAAAAACGCACAATTTTTGAGAGGTAAATTGCAAGTAATGCGTCGCGGATTAAATGATTTTAACGAAATAAATATTGATACGGTAGGCAAATTCCGTGGGCATTATATTGATAAAACCGCAAACCCTTCCAAAAATCCTTACTTCTACAGACTGGTAGGAACCAATAATTGTTTAAATACCATATCTTCGGATACCCATAAGACCGTATTTTTAAATGGGAAATTTACCACTGATTCTACCATTTATTTATATTGGAACAATTATTTCGGTTGGCAAAAAAACATTAGAAATTATCTGGTGTATCGATCCTTTAATACGGATACCACTTTGATTTATTATAATGCCGTTCAGGATACGTTTCTTAACCTTAAAACAGATATTAATTATTGGAGACAATGTTTTAGAGTTGCAGGAGTAAATGCCATAGATACCACATTAATTTCTTATTCTAATAAAATCTGTTTTGAATTTGATCCATTGGTGTATGTGCCAAATGTTTTTACTCCGGACGGCAATAAACTAAATGATTATTTTCATGTGTATGCTACCTATGCCAAATCTTTTGATTTAAGTATATTTGACAGATGGGGAGAAAAAATATTTCATAGCAGTGATCCAAATATAAATTGGGATGGAACCTTTATGGGGAAAAAGTGTGAAGAAGGTATTTATATTTATATACTAAATGTAGGCGGTACGCATAGCAATGTTTCTAAAAAAGGAACCATTTCATTGCTACGATAAAAGATAATTTTGACGGACATTTATCCATTTAGTGATTTAAAATATCCGGATGTCTTACTGAGAAGAATTAAGAAGTCTTAAAAATCGTTTTTAAGATTTGATAATTCTTTATCAATATCAAAATCTTCAGACTCAGATTGGACCTCAGGTGCAGGCTCACGATTATACATATCGAAATCGTATTCCGGCATTAAATCGGATTTCACATAATCTATGACTTCGGCCAAGCCTGCGCTAAACTTATTAAAGTCTTCCTTATAAAGAAAGATTTTATGTTTGTCATATCCATAGCCATCAAATCTTTTTTTACTTTCTGTAATAGTTATAAAAAAATCTTCGCCTTTATTGGTAGGTTTAACATCGATAAAGTAGGTTCTTTTTCCTGCTTTTATTCTTTTAGAGAAGAGTTCTTCTCTATCATTTTTGCCATTCGAATCTTCCATAAGTCGACTTATTTCACTTTTAGTGCTGTAAAAATAAGTGATTTTATAAATATGACCAAATAAGGGAGTTATTTTAGGCAGGTTTAAATCTTAAATTGGCAAAAATAAAACGTAAAAATTGCAGTAAGGAATTTGTACCTTTGTGGCTTATATATTTTTACAACTATGACCAAAGAAGTTTATATTGTTGCTGTAGCCAGAACGCCCATAGGCAGTTTTGGAGGTGCATTGGCATCTATGCCGGCACCAAAATTAGGTGCTGCCGTCATTAAAGCGGCGGTGGAACGTGCAGGCATTAAACCTGCTGAAGTGGATGAAGTATTTATGGGAAATGTACTTTCTGCAAACTTGGGCCAAAGCCCGGCGCGTCAAGCAGCGCTTTTTGCCGGTTTAAGCAATACAACTCCTTGTACAACAGTTAATAAAGTTTGTGCTTCCGGGGCTAAAGCCATCATGTGGGGTACGCAAAGCATTTTATTGGGAGATAACCATATAGTGGTAGCAGGCGGCATGGAAAATATGAGCGCTGTTCCATATTATTTAGACAAGGCAAGAGACGGATACAAACTAGGTCATCAACAAGTGACCGATGGCATCATCAAAGACGGGCTCTGGGATGTATACAATGATTACCATATGGGGAATGCAGCTGAAAAATGTGCTTGTGATTATGATATCACACGTGAGCAACAAGATGCATTTGCTATAACATCTTATAAACGCTCTGCACAAGCTTATATGGATGGCTCATTTAAAAATGAAATTATTCCAATAGAGATTCAAGATCGCAAAGGAACCATTACAGTTGCAGAAGATGAAGACTATAAAAAAGTTGATTTTAATAAAGTCCCAACCTTACGCCCGGTATTTAAAAAGGATGGCACCGTAACCGCTGCAAATGCTTCTAACCTCAATGATGGCGCCTCTGCGGTAGTATTGATGAGCAAAGAAAAAGCAGAAGCTTTGGGTATTAAACCAATGGCTAGAATCTTGGGTTATGCTGATAATGAACAAGAACCTGAAAACTTTACAACTGCACCGGTTGGCGCATTACAAAAAGCCATTAAAAAAGCAGGATTAACCATTAATGACATTGATTTTTTTGAAATCAATGAAGCATTTTCAGTGGTATCCCTTGCCAATAATAAATTGTTGGAATTGGACCCTAATAAAGTGAATATTTATGGAGGTGCTGTTAGTCTTGGACATCCACTGGGTTCAAGCGGTTCTAGAATAATGGTAACCTTAACTTCCGTATTAAAACAAAAAGGTGGAAAATATGGAGCCATTGGAATATGTAATGGCGGTGGTGGAGCCTCTGCTATTGTTATTGAAAACTTAAGCTAGTTTTAGCTAATAAATATTTAAAAAGGCTGCCCTCGGGTAGCCTTTTTTATTTGGGTCCGAGGTAATATGCTCCCCCGATGCTATTGGAGGTGGCTCCGGTGACACTGGCAAGCGTATTTATTTTATTTGCGGCACGCAATAACCCTAAGAATCCAAAAATTAGAGCTTCTTTAAAATCAATAATTTGCGCTGAGGGCACAAAAAATAATATGGCAGTATTCTTTTTTAATGCTTCAACCATAAAGTTATTATGTGCGCCGCCGCCACTTAATAATACCTTTGGATTTTGAGAATGATGTAATAATATTTCCGAACAAATTTTATTGACAATATGACTGGTAATGGTAGCTAATTTATCTTCCACCGAAATTGGAAAGGCATTGATAAGCGGTAATAATGCATTATACACTTCGGCCTTATCCAAAGATTTGGGTCCATTTTGTTGATAATAATTCCAAGAGGCTAATTGATTAAGCAGCTCGTCGGATACGACTCCTTGTTTAGCCATTAAGCCATCTTTATCATAGGAAAAACCTGATATTTCTGCATAATGATTGAGCAATAAATTACATGGGCAAATATCATAAGCCTTCCTGATGCCTTGGTCTGAAAAGGACATATTGGCAATACCGCCCAAGTTTACACAAAAATCAAAATCAGAAAATAATAATGCATCACCAATAGGCACTAAAGGCGCTCCTTGCCCACCCAGGCATACATCCAGTTCCCGGAAATTACAGACCACATCTTTCCTTGCAGTAGACGCAATGGCTGCACCACTGCCTAATTGGTAACTTATTCCCTTATCCGGCGCGTGAAAAATAGTATGCCCATGAGAAGCAATTAATTGGACTTCCTGTTTATTTTCTTCTAGAAAATTTTTACTTAAATTCCCAAGAAAGCAACCATATTCATGATCTAATAAAAGTAAATCTTTACCACTTAATTGATCTGCATTTCTCAGTCTTTCTTTCCAAGTATTAGAGTAAGAAACACATTTTGAAATAATAATTTGGAAGGACCATTTTGAAGATTCTTCCGTAAAATGGCAAACGGCCAAATCCACCCCATCCATGGAGGTACCGGACATTAAACCTAAAACTTGATAATGCTTTGGAGACATAATAATATTCTGGTTCAAAACTAGGAATTTAAAGCAAGATATAATTCAATGCTAAAATTTAGGTCAAAAGTAACCCATCCCCTAATGATGGAGCAATTAAACAAATAGTGCTAATGAATAAATTTAGAACCTTATTTACTGGTTCTGTTTACCGTGCAACAAATAAGCGGTACCAAAAACGACCAATAATACCACGACTACCGCTGCAACGATGTAAATTGCGTAACTTTCCATAATATTATTATTTAAGGTAAATTTACAATAATTTTAGATATACCAAACTTTTTAGCAATTATTTTAAAAATATATTTTTCGTTATATGTACAAACATCTATTAACTTTTAGTTTATTACTACTTTCATTTACAGCAACTCATGCGCAAACCAATGCCACTTATAAATGCTATTTAAATGACCCAAGTGCAAGACCTAGAGAACATAACGTTGATATGGAGCGAATGATTTTGGATGTGAGATTTAAACCGGAACAAGGATTAGTTATTGGTCAGGTAAAATATACTTTTACGCCCATTAGACAAAGTATTGATAGTCTTTTTCTAGATGCCCCGGAAATCAAAATATCCAAAGTGATGTTGGATCAAGAAGCTTGTAGTTTTACTAGCACAAAAGAAGGCATTACTTTACACTTTAAGCGCAGTTTAGTTTGGAATTCAAAACATAGTATAACCATAGACTATGAAGCAAGCCCCAAAAAAGGCATCTATTTTATAGGTTGGGATGACCCTAAAGGTAAAAGCAGGAAACAAATTTGGACCCAAGGAGAAGGCGTAGATAACCGCTATTGGATTCCTTCATATGATGATCCGGATGATAAATTAATTACTGAAGAAATAGTTAGAATGGATAAAAAGTATAAAGTACTTGGTAATGGTAAATTAATATCCGGCATTGAAAATAATGACGGCACGAAAACCTGGCATTATGCAATGAGTCATCCAATGGCATTTTACTTGGTGATGTTGGGCATTGGAGAATACGAAATAGCAAATGGAAAAGCCACTGACGGTACACCGCTTTTTATGTGGTATTATGCTGATAAAAAAGAAGCATTAGAACCAACTTATCGTTATACTGCTCAGATTATGGATTTTCTAGAAAAAGAAACCGGGGTTAAATATCCTTGGGAAAGCTATGGGCAAATTCCGGTTCAAAATTTTCTTTACGGTGCTATGGAAAATACAACAGCTACGATTTTTGGCGATTTTTATTATGTAGATAAAAGAGAATTTTTAGACCGCAATTATATTGGAGTTAATGCACATGAAATGGCCCACCAATGGTTCGGTGATTTTATTACAGCAAGAGGACCAAAAGATATTTGGTTGCAGGAAAGTTTTGCTACGCATTATTCCAAACTTGCACTCCATCATTTAATGGGCGAAGATTATTATCAATGGGATAAACGTAATGAGGCAAATACTGCCTTAGCCTTAGGTAAGGAAAACAAAAATCCGATCGTTTATACAGGTGCAGGTACCGGAAGAATTTATCAAAAAGGCTCTTTTGTTCTGGATATGTTAAAATATGTGGTGGGTAAAGAAGATTATGACAGAACGCTCACTTATTACCTCAATAAACATGCTTACGGCAGCGTGGAAACTTATGATTTATATATTGCATTTCATGATGTTTTGGGCTTAAACTTGGATTGGTTTTTTGATGAATGGTTGTATAGAGGCGGAGAACCCGAATATAAAGTTAGCTTCCTGCAAGAACCTGCTCATAGCCTTACTTTAGTAAATATTACACAAGTACAAGAACGAAATGAAGTGAGCGGTTTATTTAAAATGCCAATTGTTGTAGAGGTTCATTATATGGATGGAACATTTACTACCCAAAGGGAAATTGTGGAAAATGAAAATCACATAATGCGTATTCCTAATTATGGTAATAAACCAATTGACTTTATTTTATTTGATCCGAACAGTAATATTTTAAAGAAGGTAAATTTTGAAAAACCTTATGCCATGCTGGAAGGACAATTGATGCATGCGCAAAATATGATAGATAAATATGACGCTTTATTAGCCCTGCGCGATTTTCCAATGGTTCAAAAAAAACAAGCATTATTAAAAGCTTATGCCAAAGAAAATTTTCATGCATTGAGATCTGAAATTTTATCCCAACTGATTGACGAAAAAGATCAGGAATGTATTGGATTAATCAATAGTGCTTTGCATGATAAGGAAGTAAAAGTACGTTTGGCTACTTTACAAAATATTAAGAAAATTAATACCAATTATCTAAGTAGTTGTCAGGATCTATTAGGAGACTCCTCTTATAAAGTTGTAGAAACAGCCTTTCTGAAATTATGTAATGATGATCCGAATTCAGTTGATAAATATTTAGCAAAAACAGATTTGCAATATGGCCCGGATAAAAGTTTAAGAATTGAATGGATAAAAAGAAAATACCTCACAAATTTAGAGAGAAAAAATACTGATGCCTCAGGCACAATGGCATTAAAAGAGTTAATTGAATATGCCTCCTCATCCT
This sequence comes from uncultured bacterium, assembly GCA_903829945.1. Classification (GTDB taxonomy): domain Bacteria; phylum Bacteroidota; class Bacteroidia; order CAILMK01; family CAILMK01; genus CAILMK01. The sequence continues at coordinate 37,128 of CAIKRV010000088.1, forward strand.
ATGAATTTAGAACCAGGGTATGTGCCATTAAAGGTTTACAAAGCCTGAACTATTTGAATGAGGAAGCTGTTGGCTATATACTGGATGCATATTTATCCAATAATGGCAGATTGAGCGGGCCGGCCGGAGAGACTTTAAGTTATTTTGTTAAACAAGATTGGTTTAAAAAATTAATTACGGAATACGCCAAAAGTAAAGTTTGGGAAGAATGGCAAAAAAATAAATTATCAGGCATCATTAAATTATGATTCGATGTACACCGCATAAAATATTTTGGGTTATAAGCTTCTTATTACTCTTTTTACCTTGTTATGCGGGCAAAAGTGAAACTTGGAAATTAGTTAAAAATAAAGATGGTATTAAAGTTTATACCAGGAGCATCAGTAATAGTGATCTTAATGAACTGAAAGCAGAAATATTGGTGCATTCCAGTCTAAATGCGATTATGGCTTTATTAAGAGATATTCCAAATTTTAAAGATTGGGTATATCATTGCAAAGAATCGCATGAATTAAAGAAAACCGGTAATGAAGTATATTATTATCAATATACTTCGGTGCCCTTTCCCATCAGTGATCGTGACTTGATCATCCATTCGTCATGGAGTCAAGATGAACATACCAAAGTTATTTATATTAATGGTGAAGGACATCCAAATTTTATACCGGCTAAAAAAGGTGTGGTGCGCATTCAAAAATTTAAAAGTCGATGGAATTTAGTCCCAAAAGGCAAAGGAGAAGTATTGATAGAATATGAAATCAGTGTAGATCCGGCAGGGTGGGTTCCTTCGTGGTTGGTAAATTTAAGTGCTGTGGAAGGGCCCTATGAAACATGCAAAAATCTCAGAAATATATTGAAGTCAGCAAAATATACTAATGCACAACATGTAGTCAAGGAATTTTAAAAATAATTGATTTTTTTTCAAGAAAATTTGACATTTTAAAAAAATCATTGTAATTTAGTGTTCCATTTTTTGCCCATTATGATGAACTCCGGTGAACTAAACTCGCTTATCTCCTTGTTGGATGACATGGATGAAGAAATCATTTCCCATGTTACGGAAAAATTATTAACTTATGGACAAGACATCCTTCCATTATTGGAAGATCGATATTTGACTGAACCGGAAAAATCAGTTCAATTAAAAATTCATTTTATTATTGATAAGATTCATTTTTCACAACTCAAAAGGGAGTTAGTACAATGGGCGGAAAGCGGAGGAAATGATTTATTTGAAGGGATTTATTTGGTTTCAAAATTTCGTTATCCGGAATTAAATAAACAAAGTCTTAATAATCAAATTGACAAAATAAAACTGGATGCTTGGTTGGAACTAAATTTTCAATTGTCCCCATTAGATAAGGTTCGAATTTTAAATTATATTTTCTATGATTTGCATGGAATGAAGGGGAATTCAGAGAATTATCATTCACCTGATAATTCTTTTATCAATAAAGTATTGGAAACAAAAAATGGTAACCCAATTTCTTTGGCTATTTTATATTCAATTATCGCTCAACGACTCAATATTCCAATTTTTGGGGTGAATTTGCCACAACATTTTGTCCTCGCCTACAGAGATGATTCTAAATTAAAAACCGATAATTCATATAAGGGAAATGCGTATTTAAACTATCAAACCGGCGGGGAGGTAATTTTTTACATTAATGCTTTCAATAGAGGAGCCATATTCAGTAAATGGAATGTTGACCAATTCCTTAAACAATTAAATATTCCATCAGCAGATTTTTATTATTTGCCTTGTTCAAATGTCGATATTATATTGAGAGTATTCAGAAATCTTAGTTTTGCCTATGAAAAACTAAATGATCACCCTAGAATGGATGCGATTAAAGAATTATCCTTGCTATTGCAACCTTATGCATTAATTATTTAATAGGATTATTAACCGCCTATAGTTTGCCTAAGCTTTTCTACGCTTACATTATAAATCATCTGCGATTCATTTATAGAGGCTTCTTCTTCAAAATCAGTAATAATTAATGCCACATCACCGGTAAGATCGTCTTGATCAATTTCAAAAGAAAAGTATTCCTCCGGCCCTTTATTAAGCCATTGAAACTTTACAAATTTATTCATGCGCTTACTTAATAATTTAGCCTTCTCCTCACTGCCTTCCCATTCAAAAGTAAAAATATCTCCATTTAAGCGCACATCATCAGCAAACCATTCGGAAAGTCCGGAGGGAGAACTGATATAAGTATATAGAAATTCCGGACTGGACTTAATCATAAATTCCATCGAGAATTTAGTTCGTACTACAACGGCAGATTTCTTCATAAAAATACTATTAAAGTATGTGTTCCTTTAGCTTAACTCCTATTTCCTTAAAACCTCTAATGCCCGCCCCAAATATAAGTGAAAAATCAAACTTGGGAACATTTAATCTAATTATTCAATAATAATATTTCAAATTCCTTAACGGCTTCTTCAAACTTGGCAATAGTTTGTTGCAAATTCTCATAAGAGGTACCACCGGCTGCATTAATATGCCCACCCCCATGAAAATACTTCTTAGCAATTTCATTGACCGGGAAATTACCTTTAGACCTTAAGGATAATTTTACTACTTTATCACGTTCTACAATAAGTGCACCCACCACTGTTTCACTTAAACTCATGGTATAATTTACTAAACCCTCAGTGTCTCCGGTTAAAATATTGTATTGACGAAGTTCTTCCTTATTTACGCTAATATAGGCCGCTCGAAATTTGGGGAGAATAACCAGTTTTTCCTTAATACAATGACCAAAAAATCGAAGCTGACTTTCTTTCATCGTATCATAAATATTTCTATGAATCATGGTATGATCCATACCGGTACTCATTAAATGAGCAGTGATTAAATGAACCTGCGGACTTACATTGCTGTATTGAAAAGAACCTGAATCGGTCATAATTCCGGTATATAAGCAAATGGCCATATTTTTATCAATGATGGCTTCATCTCCCAATAGTCCGATAAATTTATAAACTAATTCTGCCGTGGCACAAGCTTCCGGATTCCATAACCGATAATCTTCAAAACCTTCAGGCTCTAAATGATGATCAATCATAATTTTTTTGGCCGGACTTAGGCGAATACTTTCGCCCATATCTTCAATTCGACCTAAATTATTGAAATCCAGGCAAAAAATTAGCTCAGCTTGGTCAATATACTTTTGAATCCCCTTTTTATTTTCTTCCCAAATTAAAACGGAAGGATTTCCAGGCATCCAATGCAAATAAACACCATAATCGGTTGGAGAAACCACAATGGGATCATGGCCTTTAGCCATTAAATAAAAATATAAAGCTAAAGCAGAACCTAAAGCATCGCCATCCGGCTTGCGATGCATCGTAACTAAAACCTTACGAGGTTCACTTAGAAGTGTTTTGATTTCGTCAATTCCCTGCATTTAAGTTATTTTCACTGCAAATAAACTTAAATAAATACTGAAAAAAGAATTTCGATAAAATTCTATGCTAATCGGGTGCCATTAGGCACCAGACTCTCGGGCTGTGCCAGGATTACCCTACCCTTCTCTAGTATAAAACCGGTAATCAACACTTCCGAGATAAAATCAGCAACTTGCTTTGGCGGGAAATTACATACACAAATTACTTGTTTATCAATTAATTCAGTCATTGAATATTGGATTGTAATTTGAGCACTGGAGGCTTTTATGCCTAATTCAGGACCCAAATCCACCCAAACCTTATATGCCTTTTTGACGGCTTTCGGAAAATCTTCCACGCCTACGATAGTTCCTACCCTAAGATCAACTTTATCAAAATCATTCCAAGCAATAGTTGCAGCCATGATATACCGCTTAATTCAAATCTTTAAGAACTTTTAATGCTTCTTGCACATGCTTTTGAGGTTGAATTTGCGAGTTGAAAACATGCATTATTTTACCGTTTTTATCAACTACATAAGTTACCCGACCCGGAATAAATCCAAAAGCACTTGGCACCCCGAATAAATTTCGAACCTTACCCCCTAAATCGCTCAGCAAAGTAAAAGGCAAATGGTGCTTATTTTGAAATTCTTTATGTGAATCAATGGTATCAGATGAAATACCGATTACTTCTGCACCGGCTTCCGTAAATTTCTCATATTCATCTCTAAAAGAACAAGATTCCATCGTACATCCCAGGGTATTATCACGGGGATAAAAATAAAGAACTAAACTCTTGTTTCCCAAATATTTACTAATACTAACTTCATTACCGTCTTGGTCGCTTAAGCTAAATTCAGGAATAAAGTCTCCTTTCAGTAGTCGTTTATTAAGTGCAGTTTTCATATTTCAGCAATTTTAATATTTCAATTCAATAATAAGGGTTAAACAGCAAAATTGATACCTAAAATAAAAACAAAATTAGCAGTTAAAATGGAACTTTTTAACTGCTATTTCAGTTAAAGCCGATAATTCCGTCTAAAAGCATTAAATCCTTATTATTTAGAACCAAATGATTTCTACTACAAATATTTCCTTGCGGTATGGTAAACGCGTGTTATTTGAAGATGTAACCGTAAAATTTACACCCGGCAATTGCTATGGTGTAATTGGGGCCAATGGCGCAGGAAAATCTACATTTTTAAAAATTCTTTCCGGGGAAATAGACCCCGCTTCCGGCCAAGTCCACATTACGCCGGGAGAACGTATGGCTGTTTTAAAACAAAATCACTTTGAATTTGATAATATTCCGGTCTTACAAACAGTCATAATGGGTCATAAGAAATTATGGGAAGTAATGCATGAAAAAGACACCTTATATGCAAAATCCGAATTTACAGAAGCAGATGGACATAGAGCAGCAGAGTTGGAAGGCTTATTTGCAGAAATGGATGGCTGGAATGCAGAAAGCGATGCTGCAAGTTTACTCAGCGGATTAGGCGTTAAGGAACATCTCCACGATAAACCCTTGAAAGAACTTACGGGTAATGAAAAAGTAAGGGTGCTATTGGCACAAGCATTATTTGGGAATCCGGATATCTTATTGCTGGATGAGCCTACGAATGACTTAGACGTAGATACTATAGCTTGGCTGGAAAACTTCTTGGCTGAATTTAAAAATACGGTAATTGTAGTATCGCATGACAGGCACTTTTTAGATGCCGTTTGTACGCATGTTGCAGATATTGATTTCGGTAAACTTCAAATATATACCGGTAATTATACTTTTTGGTATGAAAGTAGCCAATTGGCCTTAAAGCAACGTTACGACCAAAATAAAAAGGCCGAAGATAAACGTAAAGAACTTCAGGAATTTATTGCACGTTTTAGTGCCAATGCCTCCAAATCAAGACAAGCAACAAGCCGAAAGAAATTATTGGATAAAATAGTGGTTGATGAAATTAGAGCATCTAATCGTAAATATCCTGCCATTATTTTAAAACAAGAACGCGATGCAGGGGATCAAATTCTAAGCGTAAATGAACTTAAATATGAAGCTGACGGAGAAAGATTTTTTTCAGAAGTTACTTTCAGTTTGGATAGAGGTGATAAAGTTGCGGTTTTATCCAGAAATCATAATGCTATTACCAATTTCTTTCAAATTTTAGCCGGCGAGAAGCTTGCAAATTCCGGTACTTATAAATGGGGAATTACGACTTCACAAGCTTATTTACCGAATGAAAATGCAAGTTTTTTTAATGAGCCTTTGAGTTTAGTTGATTGGTTGGCTCAATATTCGAAAGAAAAAGATGAATCTTTTGTACGAGGATTTTTAGGTAAAATGTTATTTTCAGGAGAGGAAACACTCAAAAAATGTAATGTGCTTTCCGGAGGCGAAAAAGTACGTTGCATGATTTCAAGAATGATGTTGCAAGGTGCAAATGTTTTAATGCTTGATGAACCAACCAATCACTTAGATTTGGAATCCATTACAGCATTTAATAATTCATTAATTGATTTTAAAGGAACTGTTTTATTCACCTCCCATGACCATACCTTTATGCAGTCAATTGCTACTCGTATTATTGAACTTACCCCTGCCGGTATTATCGATAAACAAATGACGTATGATGAATATTTAGAAAACGAACAAGTTAAGATGCTCCGCGACGAATTATACGCTGTGGTGGCTTAATTACTTTTTTATTTTTTAAATTGATTTTAGCACTATGCAACTCGGGGACTTTGAGTGATAATTTGCATTTACTATTTAATTCTTCTATTAAATATTTTGCAAGTATCGGTGAATATATTTCATCATGCTGATGCATGAAAAAATAAATCTCCTCAATTCCGTCTTTGATCCATTTTTTAATCCGTTTTACCCAAGCATCAATACGTGTATAATCCGAGGCATGTAGGCCATTGCCTACAAAACGGATAAAGACAGAAGGCGTACTCAAACGCATATGAACGCAATCTCTTCTTCCGGCAGTATCCGTAATTACTGCTCCAACTCCTAAAGACTCACATACCTCGTATATTTGTTCTAAATTATCCTCTTCAAACCATTCAGGATGCCTTAATTCCAAAAATATTTTTAAATCTTTAGGCAATGACTTTAAAAATTCTAAAATCGTATCCATTCTTTTAAGCCCCATTTGCGGGTGCGGCATTAAAAAAATAGGACCCAATTTACTTCCCAAACCGGACATAGTTTCAACAAAATTCAAAGTTTCTTTTTCTACATTTTTCAAACGACGTAAATGAGTAATTTGATCCGAAAACTTTGGACAAAATAAAAAATCTTTAGGTGAATTCTTTTTCCACTCTACTATTTGATTTGCATCCGGTAAACGATAAAAGGCGGCATTAAATTCAATGGAATTAAATTGCTGAGCATAAAACTTGAAAAAATCTTTCTCTTTGGTACCCTTGGGGTATAATGTTCCTACCCAATCCTTTCTTCCCCATTTTGCACAACCTACATAAACCTTAAGTTTCTTTTTTCTTCTTTTCTGTGCAAGAATTCTTTTTGTAGCCGGAGCATCCTTAGGTAAATCCAACTTAATGCTTTTCAGTTTATTAGATGCTACACGTCCAAACTCCATAAATTATTATATATTAACATTTTACCATATGTTTTAACTAAATATCCTTACATTTAAATAATTAAACAAAAAATACATGTAATTTAAATAGCCTAACTAAGGTTTTAAAGAAACATTGTATATTCGTATTTTTAAAACAAACTTATATAATTTTATATGAAAAAGGTATTCCTACTACTTTTTACTGTAACTCTTGCTTTTGCAGGATGTAGCAAGAAAAATGATACCACTCAAGCTGCACCGACAACTACCGGATCTACCACTGGCAATACTGATAATTCCAGACCTACGGCATGTTTTGTTACGCCCGGTTTATTTGAAATGATTGACGGATCAGTAACTGTCAATTTTTCTTGCGGTTGTTCTCAGTTGGCTTATTTTTACGATTGGGATTATGGTGATGGTAGCACACATGATGTAAGTTCATCGGTTAGTCATACCTATACCAAAGCTGGAAAATATAAGGTAGTGCTAACGGTATGGAATAAAAATAAAACGGTATCCAGTACTGCCACCAATACCATTACAGTTGGTGAAAGGTATTTAACTAAAATAACCATCAATTCCATCGATCCTATTGATCAAAGCACAGGATATGCTTGGGATCATAGTGCAACCGGCGGCATCATTAATGGGGTAAGCGATACCACCGGTCCTGATTTATTTTTAAAAATGGGATATGATACTGCGATGGATTATGTATTCAGTACGGATACCTTTGATGTGGTTGGAGTATATGATAATGTAATTACAGATGCCAGCGGTGCTATTAAGGGAACTCCTGTAACTTGGGATTTTACCAAAAGCAGCTCAAATTTCTTTAGAAATATTAAGCTAACCAATAAAAAATGGGTGGTTCAAATTATGGACAAAACCTATGCACCCGGTGGTGGTGGCGGCAGTAGAAGTATTGGAAGCAGTATAGGATTTAATCCAATTATAACTTTAGGAAGCACCTCTCCTTCTACCTACCCTCTGACCGGCAAATGGAAAATTACCTTCGAATGGGTCATTCGATAATTTTTAAAGATTTTAAAAAAAGCCATCGCCAAAAGCGATGGCTTTTTTTATTTATTTTGAAACCATTAGAGTGCTTTGAACGTAGTATCAAAATACGTATCTTCGTTTATCATTTTCAATGAAAACTGCTTTCTATTATTGCCTTAGTGTGCTCCTGCTCCTGCTTGGAACATGGGAAACTGCCTATGCCACTCATAATAGAGCCGGAGAAATTACCTACCGGCAGTTATCAAAATACACTTATGAAATAACGCTGATAACCTATACGGATTCGAGAAGTACTAATGCAGATAGGCCGGTAATAACTTTGGCTTGGGGTGATAATACGAGCAATGATGTAAATCGGGATACCCAAACCCAAATCGGTAATAATACGTTCCGTAATGTTTACATTCAAAATCATACCTATCCCGGCCCGGGAACCTATATTATTCAATTTCAGGATCCGAATAGGATTCAGAATATTGTTAATATGCTTAATTCTGTGGATGTACCATTTTATGTAGAATCCCAACTGCAAATAAATCCAACTTTTGGACCGGATCATTCTCCGCGTTTATTAAGGCCTCCTTTGGATTATGCACAAGTAAATGCAATTTTTACACATAATCCCAACGCTTATGATGAAGATGGGGATAGTTTAAATTTTACTTTAATCCCCCCCAAGCAAGCGCCGGATAAAGACGTTCCCGGCTATTCCACCCCTAGATATTCGAATTATTTTAGCTTGGATCCGCGTTCTGGAGAGCTGGTATGGAATACTCCTAAAATAACCGGAATTTATAATATTGCCATTTTAATTGAAGAATACCGCAGAGGAATAAAAATTGGATATATTGTTCGTGATATGCAGATTATAGTAAATGCAGGGAATAATCATCCTCCGGTAATTGATTCATTAAGCGATACTTGTGTACAAGCTGGCAGCGGAACATTCCTACATCTTCCTATCAGTGCAACTGATAAGGATACGAATCAACAAATAACCTTAAGTGCGACAGGAGGTCCATTTTTGCAAAGCATAAAACCTGCTAGTTTTAAAACGGTAACGGGTACAAGTCCTGTTACTTCATTTTTTGATTGGCAAATTGATTGTTCTCATATTCGCAAACAACCTTATCAAGTGGTCTTCCGAGCGGTGGACAATGACCCTGCTTTGCCGCTTGCTGATATAAAATATATGAATGTAAGAGTAGTAGGTCCTGCTCCAAAAAATTTAAAAGCTACAGTTTTAGGAAGTGCTATTACTTTAACATGGCAGCCACCGGATAGCTGTAATGTCCGCGGATATTTTATATACCGAAAAACTGATTCTGCCAGGTGGCAGCACGACTATTGTGAAATTGGAGTGCCGTCTGCTTTAGGATTCCGACTCATTGATACCATTTTAAATAATACTACCCTTTCCAGAATTGATTCTAACGGTACTGAAGGATTGGCTCCAGGAGTAAACTACTGTTACTTGATTACCGCCATTTACCTCAATCGTGGACAATTTGATTATGTAGAAGGATATGCCTCCAACCAAGTATGTGCCAGACTAAATAAAGATGTACCCGTTATTAACAATGTCAGCGTAAGCCATACAGATGTATTTTTAGGAGGAATTAAAGTAGCCTGGTCTAAACCCTCGCATTTAGACACCCTAAAACAACCGGGGCCTTATCGATATATTATCAGTAAAACGGATATTAATAACGTTACCACTACTGCCGGTGCCATTAATAGTCCTTATTTTGGCACATTAAAAGATACCATGTTTATTGACTCTCCAATAAATACCAAAGACTATCAATATACCTATAAAATTAATTTTCAAAATACCATTAATGGCACTTTAAAAAATGAAGGTAAGACCGTAAGTGCTTCTTCTATTTTCCTTAGCACCAGACGTGGCGATCATCGAATTTTTTTAAATTGGAATGTGCATAAACCTTGGACCAATTACTACTATGTAATTTATAGAAAAACGGATACTTCCAAGGCTTGGGATTCTCTTAATTTTACTACGCATTTTAACTATACGGATTCTAATTTGCAATTGGGAAGGACTTATTGTTACCTCATAAAGTCTGTTGGCTCCTATGGATCGCCCGGTTTTGTTAATCCTATCATTAATTTCTCTGAATATACTTGTGCTGCGCCTAAAGATACCGTTCCCCCTTGTGCAGTTATTGATAGTGCTGTAGGCAATTGTGATACGCGCAGCAGTACGCTAAATTGGACTGTACCTAATTTGGATTGCAATAAAGATGTAGTAAGCTATAAAATTTATTTTGACCCCAAAAAGAATGGAAACTTTAGCGGAATCGATTCCATTCCGGTCATTCAACAAAGTTTTACAGATACTAGAGAGGTATTAAGAAACTCAATTGCGGGATGCTATTATGTAACAGCTATTGATTCCTTTGGCAATGAAAGCCCGGCATCCAATATTTGTTGTGTAGATAATTGTCCTTTATATCATTTACCCAATGTTTTTACGCCTGATAATGATGGTAAAAATGATATTTACATGCCGATGGGTGACTATCGTTTTATTGAAAGTGTGGACATGCATATTTACAATCGATGGGGGATGGAAGTATTTAAAACTACAGATCCTGCAATAAAATGGGACGGAAAAGATATGAAAACAGGGCAAGCACTGGCTGCCGGAACTTATTTTTTCTATTGTATTGTAAAAGAAATCTATTTAGATGGTATAAAAAGCACCCCTCCCATCAGAGGTACGATTACCATTATTCGATAATTCTTGTAAAGAATATAGATTTTAATTAGGCTATTTTATATTAATAGCTATTTAAATCTATAAATCATTTCTTATTTGTTAATTTTGCGGCAAAATGAAGCGTTTCCTTTTCGTCATTGTTGGAATAGTATTATTTTTCTCCTCTAAAGCACAGGTAAAAAAATACGATATTTTTCATCCGTCAGGTTGGGTAGATTCTGCTATGGCATCCATGAGCCCCGAGGAAAAAATAGGTCAATTATTTATGGTGGCCGCTTTTACTGCACCGGATAAGAACAATATTACTAAAATGCTCATCCCTTTGATACAAAAGTATCATATTGGAGGAGTAATTTTCTTTAAAGGAGGTCCGGGCAAGGAAGTAATGGCTACAAATGAATTGCAAGAAAAAAGTAAAATTCCTTTACTGGTAGGTATAGATGCAGAATGGGGTTTATCCATGCGCCTGGATAGTACGCTGAATTATGGATACCAAATGTCTATTGCTGCGGCAAACGATGATTCCTTAGTGTATAAATTAGGCAAGGAAATGGCGTATGAATGCAAGCGAATAGGAGCACAAATAAATTTTGCTCCGGTTATTGACATTAATAATAATCCATTGAATCCGGTCATTCATATGCGCTCCTTTGGTGAAAATAAGGAAATGGTTACTCGGAAAGGTTTAATGTATATGCGAGGGATGCAAGATGACCATATCCTTGCCGTAGCAAAACACTTCCCGGGCCATGGTAATGTAGATGTGGATTCACATTTAGATTTACCTGTATTAAATCAAAGCAAAGCCAGTATGGATACGCTCGAATTGTATCCTTTTAAAAAATTGTTTAAAGAAGGTGTTGGTGGAGTAATGACCGCGCATTTGCATATTCCGGCATATGATTCGAGTTTACATATAGGCGCATCCTTATCCCCGATTGTTTCTACAGGCTTATTGCGATGGACTTTAAATTTTAAAGGCATTGCATTCTCAGACGCATTAAACATGGGAGGTGTAAGCAAATATTATAGTCCGGGCGAATTGGAAATGAAAGCATTATTGGCGGGTAACGATGTTTTATTATATTCCGAAAATATTCCAAAAGCCATTGCTTACATCAAAAGTAAATTGGATAGTGGTTGCATAGACCAAGATTTTATAGACCGAAAAGTTAGAAGAATTTTAATGGTCAAAAAATGGACCGGCTTAGATAAGTGCACCTATTCAGCAACAGAAAATGTATTTCCGGATCTCAATACACCTACAGGAAAATTATTAAAAAAGAAAATTGCTGAATCCGCTATTACTTTGGTTCAAAATAAAAAGAATCTTATCCCCATTCGTGATTTAGAAAAATATCGGATTGCTACAGTTGCATTTGGTACCCGGGAACAAATGCCATTTCAGGACATGGTAAGAATGTATGCTAATGCTGATGTTTTTACGGTAAGCATGTACGCACGCGATTCTATTTGGACCAAATTGAGGGATACTTTAAAAGCTTATGATATTGTTATTTTTAGCCTTCACTATTTGAGTAATAAAAGTACCTCAAATTACGGACTGACTGAAAAAACTGCTAATTTTATTAATGCTTTTAAAAAAGAAAAAACAAGTGTTTTGGTTAGTTTTGGAAGCCCCTATGTCCTCTCCCGTTTTCCTGATATGGAAAATATAATTTGTGCCTATCAAGATGAAAGCGGCTTTCAATATGCAGCTGCAGAAGCTCTCTTTGGGGCAATTCCAATAAAAGGTAAATTACCGGTAACCTCGTCCTTGGATTATCCTATTGGTACAGGAGTTCAAAGTTCATTGATTCTGCGTTCCAAATTTGCGGAACCTGAAGCAGCAGGACTGTCCTCTGCAGGCTTGCAACGAATTGATAGCATAGTGCAATTCGCAATGCGCCAAGGAGCCATGCCCGGCTGTCAGGTATTGGTGGCCAAAGATAACAAGGTAGTTTATTATAAATCATTCGGATATCAAGATTACGACAAAAAAAGAGCCGTACAGAATGATGATATTTATGATTTGGCTTCCATCACCAAAGTTGCATCCACCACCTTGGTTGCTATGAAACTTTATGAAGCAGGTAAATTAAAAATGAACGAAACGCTGGGTAAGTATTTACCTGAACTTGCAAATACTAATAAAGCTGATCTCAAGATTAGTGAAATTATGACACATCAATCCGGTTTGAAAGAATATTTTATTTTTTATAAAAAAACATTGAAAAATGGCAAATTAGACAGTAATTTATACTGCAATGAGCCAAATAATACCTTTACCATCCGAGTAGCTGATAAGTTATATTTAAGAAAAGGCTATAAAGACACAATTTATAAAATTATTGACACTTCTTCCTTACGTGATCGCGGCAATTTCCACTATAGTGATTTAGGATTTATATACATGCAAAGAATTATTGAACGCATTACAGGAAGAAGTCTTGATTATATAGCGGACAGTATTTTCTATCGTCCCCTGGGCCTATCCACCATGACTTATAAACCAAGAGAAAAAAATGAATTATCAAGGCTTGTACCTACGGAAAATGATACTGAATATAGAAAACAATTAATTCGTGGTGATGTTCATGATCCTTCTGCTGCAATGCTTGGTGGAGTATCGGGCAATGCAGGTTTGTTTTCAGATGCCAATGACCTTGCTATACTCATGCAGATGCTATTGAACGATGGTACATATGGCGGAAAGAGATATTTTATGCCCTCTACTGTACAATATTTTATAGCACCTGTATTTGATGGTAACCGTCGGGCTTTAGGCTGGGATAAGCCGGACTTTAGAATCCTGAATGGCCCTACCTCCAATTTAGTTTCTCCCGCCACTTTCGGACATACCGGCTTTACAGGTACCTGTGTTTGGGCGGATCCCAAATATAAATTAACCTATGTGTTTTTATCCAATAGGGTATGCCCTACTGCTTCCAATCATAAGTTGGTAGAATACAATATTCGCACAAAAATCCAAGATATTATTTACCAATCCTTAAAAAATCGCTAATTTGCCGCTCTTAGGTGTAGTTTTTGCTAAATATTAATAAAGCTCACACATTAGACTAAAATTGGGTAACTTTCTCAATAAACGATTCTTCCTATTGGCTACAGGGCTTGCATTAATTACTATTGCATTGCTTTGTGAAAGCCTTTTTTCTCCATTAATTGATTCTTGTTATCACAAAGTACGTATTGCTACTGCTTTATCCAACCTACATCAAAAAGAAAAAATAGCAGATGAAATGTTGGAATTTGCTAAAAAAGAAAATCCATATCAACATGAAAATTGGTTTCTTTATAAAGCGAAAAAAGAAGGCATATTTTTTTATATATATTCGGCTAGTAATTTACATGTATCTTTTTGGACCACTAACTCCATTTTGCCCAAGGTGGCTCCTTTCCAAGATACCACCATTATGGAAAGCTTGGCTAATGGGTATTACATGCAAAAAAATACTTATTACAAGGATTTAATTTATATTACTTTAATACCGGTGGAATATAATTATTCCATCCACAATAATTATCTTCAAAATAGTTTTGTACTTAACAGCAATAGCTTTGAAAATTTTCATATTTCATTAAAAAAGGAAAAAGAGGGCACACCCTTTTATAGTAATAAAGGACTATATTTATTTAATCTCCAAGTAGGCAAAAAAACCCATAATTATTATTGGATTGGCTGGCTATTTATAATCGGATTATCCTGTTATTGCATGTATATTAATGGCTGGTTAGTTCAATTAATTTCCAGTAAAAGGGTTTTAAAAGGAATTGCATTATATGCTATAAGTATAATATTACCGCTAGTGGTTTGGTATATTTATCCTTATCCGAAATCATTATTTGAATGGCATTTATTTAGCCCGGAACTTTATGCAAGTTCCAGCATTCTTTCATCATTAGGATATTTATTAATCTTAAGCTCCATTACTTGTTGGTCATTTAGAATATTCAGCCACCTTAGAATAGCCACCCTCCCTAAACAGTTTAGGAAAGTATTTGTTTTTATCCAAATACTTGCTCTCATTTGTTTATCGAATGTAATTTATGCCGTAGTAAAGAGTTTGGTTTCAGATTCAAAATTATCTTTAGACTTAGGTAATATTTCTGAAATATCCATTTATACTTTAGGCGCCTTAGGAGCCATTACCGGTTTCGTATTGGCATTTTTCATTTTACTACATTGTACCATAAAAAATGCTTTTAAACTGCTGCATGGAAGAAAGTCTATGTATTTGTTTATTGCATCAGCAGGAATAATTATCACCACTATTTCCTTAACACTATATCATTTTTCAAGTGTAGGTTTAGTGTTTGCGTTTATATGTTTATTATTATACACTAACCGGTATAAAAAGACTGCGCCTGATAGATTGATTGGTTTAGCCATACTTATTGCCGCCTTATTTATAACAACAGCCTTATCCATAAATAATGCAGCAAAAACAAAGGAAATACAAAAAGTATTAGCTTCTACCTTATTTTCCGAACGTGACGCCATCGGAGAATATATGTTTGGAGATGTATATGAAAACATAAAAAATGACAATTATTTAGGTGATTACTTTTATTATAAAACACCATTGCTTTCTCAAAATATTTTAAAGCAAAGATTAATTCAATTATACCTATCGGGATACTATAGCAAATACGATATGGAATTGCTTAGTTTTACCCCGGCCGGCACACCCTATAAAGGAAATTATGATAATTCATTTGATTTTTATACCGGATTAATTAATACCAATAAGGCTGTACCGGCCAGAGATGATAGTTCCTTATATTTTTTAAATTCATATAATGGACTACCTGCTTATTTATCCTTTATTCCGGTCATTAAGGATGGGAATTTTTTAGGAACTTTAGTTTTATTATTTACACAAAAAGCTTTTTATGAAGAAAGTATTTATCCCGAATTATTACTTTCAGAGAATTTAAAACCACTCAAGAGATTACAAGAATACTCCTATGCTATTTATGTTAATAATTATCTCATTACGCAGAAAGGAGCATGCAGTTATGATGAAGCATTGAAACCTAAATTTCAAAGCAAAAAAATGTATGCTTATATCAGCGATGAAGGATACCAGCATTTTATTTATCATCTATCTCCCGAGCAAACTATCATAGTAAGTGATAAGGAGGATGATTTGCTATACTATACTGCTACATTTTCCTTTATATTGTTTTTCTTTATCGCTTTCTTGGCCATTATTATATTGTTCCGATTAATTTTTATAGGCGTATTTGCAAAAAATTCAAAAGGTTTAAATGCCGTTATTTCACGTATAACCGTATTGTGGAGAAATTTATCCTTCCGCGCCAAAGTTTTAATTTCTATTATAAGTAGTGTTACCTTAGCATTATTCCTTATTGGCTTTACCACCATTAAGTATATCTCTTATCATTATTCAGAGGAAGAGCTTCTTAAATTAAATACTAAAACCAGAGCCATAAAAGAACGTCTGGAAACACAGCTTAAAAATGATTTACTACTGGCACCACAGCCGGGAGAAGAACTTACGAGCATAGTAAAAAGTCTATCCAAATTGTATCAAACCGATATAAATGTATATGATATTGATGGTAAATTATTGGGTTATTCTCAGCCGGTAATTTATGACAAAAAATTAATTCAGCCAAGGATGGAGCCGGAGGCCTATTTTAATTTTATTGCTCTCAATAAATCACAATTGCAAAGTGAGGAACAAATAGGCAAACTTAATTACATTGCCGCCTATATGCCTTTAAGAAATTATAATAATCATACGGCCGGTTTTGTAAGCTTACCTTATTTTGCCAAGGAACGTGAACTGGATGATGCTATTTCTTCATTTCTGGAAGCA
>CAIKRV010000089.1 GCA_903829945.1 uncultured bacterium
ATTAATTTCGTTAAGAATTAACATCCGTTTAATGAATAAAATTTTAAAGGTATTGCTTTACCTCCTAGGAGGGGTAGTGGCAATTGTAATAGGATTTATCCTATTTCTTGAAATTAGAGGAATTCCCTCGTATGAAGCAAAAGATCCCGGTTTTAAAGTAAATGCTACGCCAGAAATGGTAGCCAATGGGAAAAAAACATTTACTCTTCTATGCAGCAAATGTCACTTGGACCCGGCCACCGGTGCCATGACCGGTAAATTAATGGTGGATTTACCTAAGCTTTTTGGAGAAATTCATTCCAAAAATATTACCCAAGATAAAACCAATGGCATTGGTTCTTGGACAGATGGACAAATAGCATATATGCTAAGAACCGGTGTTGCTAAAAATGGACAATATATTCCCATTTATATGCCAAAATTTGCACATATCAGTGATGATGAAATGGGTGCAATTATTGCATTTTTGCATAGTGATGACCCATGGGTGAAAGCTCAATCCACTCCAAATGTAGAAAGCAAACCTTCCTTATTTACCAAATTCCTTTGTTTTGTAGCATTTAAACCTTTAAATTATCCTGAAAAAGCAATTATGGCTCCGGATACTAATAATAAAGTTGCCTATGGGAAATATTTAGCCACCGGCAAATACGAATGTTATCAGTGTCATTCCAAAGATTTTGCTACCAATAATATTATTGACCCTGAAAAATCGGTTGGTTTATTCGGTGGATCTAATAAACTAATAACTATGGAAGGAAAGGTAATTCTATCTGCAAATATTACTATGGATAAAGAAACCGGAATTGGGAATTGGACGGAAGAGCAATTTAGTAAAGCGGTTCGTTTCGGTATGTCTCCTCATGGACCCACTCGATATCCAATGGATCCATGGTCACTATTAACCGAGCAGGAAACTTCTGCCATTTATGCCTATTTAAAAACCGTTCCTAATATACATAATCAAGTTAGCAGAGCGCTTACTGAACAATAAAATAATTAATGTCCGGGGCAATTACAAGACTTGCCTACCGGTTCATAAAATATTTTATAGGCGTACTTATCGCCATAAACATAAATATAACCCTGACCATCCTTATTTTTAAATCGAATTTGGAAATCGTCAGGGTTATTTGTTCCTTCTATACCGGGAACCAAATAACCTTGGGCTTGCAATTTTTGGGTATAATAAGAGAATATTTCCTTGGCACTTTGTGGAGAAACATAATATGCTGCAAAATCAGAAGTATAACATCCGCAAGTAGTAGCTCCAAAAGGAGCAGTTGGAAAATTTTTTGGTAATACTTTCAAGGTATCCGCTTTGATGGGTTTTAAATCTGCCCTATTGTTTTCCGCCTCCTTATTAAATTCTTTACAACCCACATATCTACGGTGAGAATTTCCGGAAACTTTTAAAGGTGTTTTGCCCATTTTTGGAGCTTGTGCCATGATACTTACGCTTGTAAATACCATTGATAACATAATAAAACCAATCTTTATATTCATACTTCTAAGACGTAATCCCTATATTAATAGTTGCTTAATGCAAAAATGTTTCCACAATATTACAACAAAAATAAAGGCGCCTTGAGGAAGCGCCTTTAACCAATAAGAAAATTACATGGTGGAGGACGTGTATATTGTTGTTCTTTTATTCAAAACCTATTTCAAAAATCGTAACTCAATTTATAAATGCTAACGGATTTATCTGAAATTCTTACCTGCTTAAACACTATATTTCAATAAACTACAGTATATATTCGAATGATAAATCTAACGTAGTTCAAACTTTTTAAATCTGAACTCTTACTATTTCAGTATTGCCGTTTTCAAAAAATACAATGCTCTATGCCCTCGAAGCTTTTTTGTATCTTTGTAATAAGTATTAAACGTGGTTTACAAAATGTCAAAACTCAAATTCTTCAATCTGTCTAAAATTTCATTCGTGCTTTTTTTTACCCTTGGAATTGCACCAATGACATTTGGGCAAAACAACTTTTCTAAAAAAGTTGATTCTGCCTCCTTTTTTCAAATGCAAGGTGATTTTATGGAGCGTCTGAAAGAAAAGCAAAACTTGAGCAGCCCCGGCGAGGAGGAAGACGAAGATGGGCCGGATGAATTGTTTCAACGTTGGTCATATTGGATGATTCCACGAATGTATCCTAAAGGCATTGCTCCGGCACCTGATGCTGTCAGCAATGCATGGCATGCTTACATAGGAAGTCATGGCGGTGCTACTCCTTTACAAAAAACAAATACATGGTATTCTGCCGGACCTAAAGCGCCTCCTTCCAGTGGTGGTGGTACAGGGCGTGTTAATATTGTTTTAAACAAACCCGGTAGCCCTAATGTAATTTGGATTGGAACACCTGATGGTGGTTTATGGAAAAGTACAGATACCGGTGCCTCTTGGCTGCCGCTAACCGATACCATTCCCAATCTAGGAGTAGCTGATTTAGCATTAGATCCAAAAAATTCTGATATTTTATATATGGCTACCGGTGACGGATATGGATACAGTATCCCTAGTGGTTGGTTTTCAGGAGGAACTTATAGCAACGGTATTATGAAAAGCACTGATGGCGGCAATACCTTTTATCCTACCGGACTAAACTATAGCAGAACACAAACCAAACAAATATTCAGAGTTGCAGTTAATCCGGGCAATTCTAAACTGGTATATGCCGCAACAGATAATGGGCTTTTTTTAAGTAAAGATGCGGGTGCAACTTGGAATAAATTAGTTAATGATTATTTCGTAGATATTAAATTTAATCCGACAAATCCGGCAATTGGATATGCTTCCGGTACAGCATTTTATTATTCTACTGATTCCGGAAAAACTTGGTCTATTAATAATTCAACCTTTGCCAATAATGGTTTTACAGTAATTCTTTTAGGAGTTACTCCCGCGGATTCAAATATTATTTATGCCTTAGGAGTTACCTATTCGAGTGGTTATTTATATAAATCCAGCAACCAAGGCTTGTCTTGGTCTTATGTCAAACAAACCTCCCCAAGTTATTATGGCAAATATGCTGCATGCATAACCGTTTCCCCTACCGATGCCAACCATATTGTATTAGGTGGTGTTGGCTTGGCCGAAAGTACCGACGGTGGATCAACTTTTTATGATATTACAGTAACCAATAACTACAATGACCCAATGTATGATCATCCTGATCATCGTAGTATAAATTTTAAGGCGGGTTCCAATGATACCTTATTTGATGGTAATGATGGTGGTTCATATATGGGCGTTCGACAAGGTACAGGAAGATATATTTGGAAAATGATCAGTAAAAATATACAAACCTTACAATTTTATGGTGTTTCAACTGCCTATTCAAGTCCTTCCGAATTCTTTTCAGGAGCACAAGATAATGGAATAAATAGAAGCAATAATGGTGGCTGGGATCATGTTTTGGGTGCAGATGGAATGTTATGCGCCGTAAAACCGGATAATGCACGTGCCGTATATGCCAACAATCAATATGGATACTTATCCAAATCTACTGATGGAGGAAATACATGGACCGGTGGTATTGGCCCTAGTTTAGCGCAAACAAATAATTGGATTGCTCCCATCAGCATTGACCCTAATTCTTCAAAAACATTGTATTACGGAGGAGATGATTTGTATAAATCTACAAATAATGGCTCTACCTGGAAAAGCATGAATGCCAATAATTCAGATCGCATAAATGTGGCATTAATTGCCGTGGCTCCTTCCACCAGTAATTATATTTATGTAGTTAAAAGAAGTGATTATTCATTAAATTATGCCTATGTCTATTTAAGTACTGATGGCGGAAACACATGGAATAATATTGGCGGAGATGGACTTCCAACCGGCTATGTATATGTTTCCGATATAAAAGTAGATCGAAAAGATTCTCAAAAAGTATGGCTCACTATTGGTGGTTTTAATGATGGCCAAAAAGTTTATATGTCTAAAGATGCCGGAGCCCATTGGAAAAATATAAGTGGTACTTTACCTAACATTCCGATAAATTGTGTAGCTGTAGAAAATTCTACACAAGGTGGCGTTTATATTGGAACAGAAGTTGGCGTTTTTTATAGAACGGACAGCAGTGGCGATTGGACACGCTATTCTGATGGCTTACCCAATACTATAATTACACAAATTGAAGTCCTTCCTTCTATTAATATTTTACGTGCTTCTACCTTTGGTCGCGGCATATGGGAAGGAAGTATTGCCGGAACAATTTTAGGAATAGATAAAATGCAGGACATAGAAGATAACATCAAAATTTATCCTAATCCTAGCAATGGAATTTTTAACATCTCCTTCCCAACTTGGAAAACCTATGCCCCCCGCATTACAATTTATGACTTGATGGGTAGAACTGTATATGAAAGCATAAAAACAAATAATGCTTCCGGAGAAATAGTTTTTAATCTTCCGGGATTGAAAGATGGAATTTATACCATTGCATTAAAATATAATGACGTGGTAGCATACAAGAAAATATTAATTAATCACGAATAAATGATCATTAATTTAAAAGGAAAAACAGCTTTGGTTTGTGGTGCTTCCCAAGGCATAGGTAATGCAATAGCCATGGGCTTGGCCAAAGCTGGTGCCAATGTTATTTTACTTGCAAGAAATGAAGAGCGCTTAAAAAGCGCACTTGGAAAATTAGATAGTGATCACGAACAAAAACATGCCTATATTATTGCTGATTTAAACAATGTAAGTTCATTAAAAAATGCACTTCAAAATTACTTTTCACATGCCACTGAAAGTATTTCTATTTTGGTTAATAATACAGGTGGCCCCGCACCGGGACCGGCACATACCGCAAAATCAGAAGAATTTATCAATGCCTTTGAACAACATGTAATCTGTAATCATATCCTCATGCAAGCTGTGTTACCCGGCATGAAGGCTGAAAACTACGGAAGAATAATAAATATCATCAGCACCTCTGTTAAAGCTCCTTTAAGTAATTTAGGCGTTAGCAATACCGTACGTGCTGCCGTTGCTAACTGGGCCAAAACATTGGCCAATGAATTAGGAATATTTGGAATCACCGTGAATAATATCCTGCCCGGTGCTACTGCCACCGGACGATTGGAAAATATAATTAAAAACAAAGCAGAGAAAACGCAGCAAAGCATTGAAACGATATCAGCAGAAATGCAAGCAGAAATTCCAATGGGCAGGTTTGGTAAACCTGAAGAAATTGCGGCGGCGGCAGTATTTTTAGCCTCACCGATGGCAAGTTATATTAATGGAATAAATTTGCCGGTAGACGGTGGCAGAACGCCAAATTTATAATTAAAATTCTATTCCGGGAACTTGAATTATTCCGAAAAAATCTGCTTGAAAAAATAAAATTCCGGCAGCCAAGACACAAAAAAGTGCAATTTGAAAGTAATTTAAATTGTCACGGTCAAAGATTCGGCTGGCAAAAACTGAAACAGGAAGTATTAACAATCGCAAATAACTTAATTGATGATTCAGAATAAAAGGTGCACCTGCAATAACAATTAAAAGGTAAATTAATACTAAATTAAATAATCTGCCTTTCTTTATAACATTGTATTCTGAATCTGCTCGCAATAAAATATAACCATAAATGGCTAAAAATAAAATGAATATTAAAAAACTCATTTCGGCAATAGATAAGTCAAAAAGTAAAGTTTTGGGTGTAAATATTTTTGCCAAATGGAATAAATAATCCTTCAGCATATTTTTAAAGTAAAACCCAATTCCCATGACATAAAACGGGAATAAAAATCCGATTAAAATTAAGAGAAAATCTCTTAACGAATAAGAACGGAAAAATAAGCCGCCTAAAATAATTGGAAGGAATACAATTATTGGAAAATAAAATAAGCAGCCGATGCTGAGGTAAAGCGAGGTGTAAAAAATATTTTCGCGGCTCAAATCCTTTTCAAAAAGTGCAAATAAATTATAGAGCGATAACAGCAAAAATAATCTTGCTACCATTTCGACATTAAATACCATCCAATCTCCAAAACAAGAAGATAAAGTAATAAAAATAAACGCAGGTATATGTGTACTTCGGCTAAATAATCTATTAGAGGTAAAGATATAATTAAAAAAAATAGCTTCCCAAAAAAGGGTTAAAATATCAATAAATTGCATCCAAAAGGTGATATGCGGACGCACCAGCCATTCAGCAAAATATAAGCCCGCAAATGAATAATCTACAGGTGCCGATGCCTTAATACCGACAATCAAGAAACCCAAATGCAACAATATGGTATAGAGCAATAAAAGCACATATACATAGGGTTGATTGGTTCTAAAAATCTTTAACAAGGTCAATAATTTGAATTACGAAATTACAAAAATAAAGCACGCTGCTACATTTATCATGAGCCACGCCTTTTAGCACCCCTCACCGCATGAGCAGTCCAAGGATCTTCAGGCCAGGAATGTCTTGGATAACGCATTCGAAACTCCTTACGTACCTCAGGATAGGTATTGGTCCAAAAGGAATGTAAATCTTGAGTTACTTGTACCGGCTTAAAGCCCGGTGAAAGTAAATGCAAAAGCAATTTTAACTGTCCATTATTAATTGTTGGAGTGTCCGCTAATCCAAATAATTCCTGCAATCGAACTTTCAACACCGGGTTACTTAAATCAGAAAAGTAATGAATTTTAATTTCAGAACCACTTGGAACTTCAATTTTTTCAGGCGCCAATACCTCTAATTTTTGCTGCATTGGCCACGGTAATAAAGTCAATAAAATATTTTTAAGGTCAAGTTTTTTCAAATCGTCACGATGCTTAATATTTACAAGAAATGGCGCCAACCAATCCTCCAGGGTTTCTTTAAGATTGGATTTACTTAAGTCGGGCCAAGACTCTTCCGGCCTATATTTTTTTAACAATCCAATTCTATTTAACCATTGCTCCAAATCTTCAGTAAAAGGCAATATATCAAATTCTGATTTCTTTAAGGCTTGGCATAGAATTTTTATTCTCAGCTCCGCAGAAATATTATTTATTGGTTTGCTTTCAAGAATGGTGTCTCCAATTTTTCGTTCTTGCTGTGCCACTAAAGTACCGGTTCGCTCATCCCAAACAATTCGAGTATTTTCTTTAGATAGATGCAACAAATCATTTGGATCCAAGGAAGCTGCCATAAATATTTTGCCCTCCTTGATACCTGCATCCATGGATGCAATGGCCAGCCACTCCTTTTGCGCTAAAGGATCATGAGGTGATAAGGTGGCAATTCTTCCATTAGCCAATTTATATTTTCCATAGTTATCGGTTCGTTTAGCAATGCGTTCCGGATAGGCAATAGCAATTAATTGCGCATATTCATGTTCGGAAACCAAAAAATCCCAAGAATTTATTTTAAAAATTTGACACCAATGTTCTCCCAATCTTTCAATTCTTTCAAAAGCTCTTTTATCCCCTTGAAAATAGGCATTGGCTCTATACTTTTGAAACTCTTCCAGTCTTAAACTTAAATCAGCTCCGGAATCTTTAGGCAATGGATCCCTTTCCTCTAAAACAGCCGCAATGGCAATAGCTGATCCCAGTAATTGCATTTCCTTGGCTTCGAGAAGTAAATGCGCCAATCGAGGATGTGTAGGCAAACGCAACATTTCTTTACCTTTCAATGTAATTTGTCCATCTTTTATCGCCTCCAATGATTCCAATAAATCCTTTGCTTGTACTATGGCGCCATGAGGCGGTGGATTAAGCCAGGCAAGCTTTTGAATATCCTTCACTCCCCAATTTGCCAATTCTAAAACTAAAGAGGTTAGGTCAGCATCCAAAATTTCAGGATTCCTATGTAATGCAAATTTGTGTTGAGCAGTTTCACTCCATAAACGATAGGAAATTCCAGGGCCTAATCGCCCTGCTCTGCCGCTTCTTTGATCGGCCGCATCCATACTTATTCTTACGGTTTCTAATTTATTTAATCCCGTTTTGGGTTCAAATCGCTGCGTCCTTGCATAACCACAATCCAATACAATTTTAATTCCTTCAATGGTTAATGATGTTTCAGCAATGGTAGTAGATAATACTACCTTGCGTCTTCCATGTTTATCCGGCAGGATGGCTTCTTCTTGTTCTTTATAAGGTAAATCCCCATAGAGCGGACAAATTTTTAAAGTGGGGAAATCCTCTTGTAACAAAACTTGTACCCGATGAATTTCACCGGCACCCGGCAAAAAAACTAATACATCACCTTTTTCATTTTTTAATATCTTATGGATACTTTTTAGGACTTGATTTACGAGTGAAATTTGTGTGTCCTCCGGGATGTATTTTATTTCCACAGGATATTGTCGTCCTTGGCTGCTTAAAATTGGAGCATTATTTAGTAGGTTAGAAATATTTGCACCATCCAAAGTTGCCGACATTATTAATATTCTTAAATCTTCACGAAGGATGCTTTGTATTTCCCTTGTTAGTGCAAGTGCTAAATCAGCATGAATACTTCTTTCATGAAATTCATCAAAAATTATTAAACCAACATTTTCCAATGCATTATCCTGTTGCAAAATTCGAGTTAACATTCCTTCGGTTAACACCTCAATTTTTGTTTTGGGACTCACTTTGTGATCAAATCGAACACGATATCCTACTGTTTCTGCAATAAATTCGTTTAATAAATCTGCCATCCGCAAGGCAACAGCACGTGCGGCCAAGCGACGCGGTTCCAACATTAAAATTTTTTTATTTTGGAGCCACGGTTCATGAAGCAATTCGAGAGGAACAATGGTGCTTTTACCTGCCCCCGGTGGAGCCTGCAATACCAAAGTATTTTGACTTAATAAAGATTCCTTTATTTTAGGAATGACGTCATAAATGGGAAGGTCTGAATACATAAATGTTTAGCATGTGGCTAATATTTTATAGCTTTCCTTCTTTGAAAATTACATTTAATAAAGTTTGTCCTACGGATTTCAACACACCTTTATCTACAACTTTCATATTATCATAATGTGTATGCCAATAATATCCAAATCCGCCATTTCTCATAGCATCATAGTCAATAATATCTATGGTTGGAATTTGAGCAATCCCGTTAATGAAAACATGATCGTCCGTTACGCCACCGGTTTCATTCGGTATAAAATATTGTTGGTATCCTAAACTGGCTGCTTCTTTCCAAACTTTTTCGAGTACCGGACGTGCATATCGAATGCTTCCGGCTTCAAACATAAAACGTGAATTGGGTGCTCCGACCATATCCAATAAAATTCCATATTGTGGAATGCCTTTGGATTTATCAAAATGTGCTGCCCAATATTGGGTACCTAAACAATATGAATTTTCATCGCCTGATACGCCATAATCTTCCACATCCAATAATACTAAAGTGACTCCTATTTCCGGTTTTTCATGAATCATTTGCCTGGCCAATTCCAGAATTACTCCTACACCACTCGGACCATCATTTGCACCATCAAAAGGGCGACTATGATAAATTTTCGAAGTGTCTTCATCGGCCCAAGGACGCGTATCCCAGTGTGAAAAAATTGCAATCCTATTATGATTCTCCGGATTTATAGTAGCAATAATATTTTTACATTTTAATTTAGTTCCATCATATCCGGTAACATTGGTTTCTTGAATTTCAACATTAGGTGTAAATGATTTTAATTTTTCAAAAAGCCAAGTAGCACATTGTTCCTGAGCCAAGGTATTTGGTATTCGAGGGCCAAAGGAAACTTGTTTGGCTACATAGGCATAAGCACTGTCGCCGCTAAATTCCGGGATCTTAATGCTGCTTGAGTTGGTGGAGCTTTTATTTTCATTTGCTTCTGAAGAAACATTATGACATGAAAACAAAAAAGCACTTGATAAAAAAATCAAAATGCATAAAAATGGATACTTTTTCAAAATAATTATATTATTGACGATTTTCTTATTTTATATTCTTCCCCAACCGGTACCTTCTTTGCCATCTTTGATGGCATAACCCAATTCCAGCAAACGATCCCTGATTTCATCAGAAGTTGCAAAGTCCTTATTTGCCCGGACTTTCATTCTTAGGTTTAAAATCAAATCCATTAATCCTTCTTCGCTGCTATTAGCTGATTTCTCGTTTTTTAAGCCTAATATATCTTCAGTAAAAACCATCATGTACTTTTTAAAAGTATCCAAATCGGTGGGATTTAAACTTAATCTTTTTTCATTCAATCCATGAATCCATGAACAAGCTTCAAATAAGTAAGAAATGAGTATAGCCGTATTAAAATCATCATTTATTGCATCATAGGCATTTTGAATCCACGGATGTAAATTAATAGTACTTTCAGTACCGGCTTCAATTTTATTTAAAATTTCGTAAGCAGACATTAAACGATTAAAACCCTTTTCTGCCGCAATTAAAGCCTCATTGGAAAAATCCACCGTACTACGATAATGTGCCTGCAGAATAAAGAAACGTATGGTCATTGGAGTGTAGGCTTGTTCCAAAATTGGATGATCCCCTTTGAAAAACTGTTCCAAAGAGATAGCATTACCCAAGGATTTACCCATTTTTTTGCCATCCAAGGTAATCATATTACAATGCATCCAATATTTTGCCGGATTTACACCGTTAGCCGCTCTACTTTGTGCTATTTCACCTTCATGATGCGGGAACAATAAATCCATACCGCCACCATGAATATCAAATTTTTCACCAAGGTATTTTCCACTCATGGCAGAACATTCAATATGCCAACCCGGAAACCCATCTCCCCAAGGAGAGGGCCAACGCATAATATGTTCAGGCTTTGCTTTTTTCCATAAAGCAAAATCCAAAGTATTTCTTTTCTCTTCCTGGCCATCCAATTCTCGGGTAGTATTAAGCAAATCTTCAATAATTCTGCCGGAAAGGATGCCATATCTTTCCTGGCCTTTGTATTTTGCATCATAAGCCAAAACATCAAAATAGACCGAGCCTTCCACTTCATAAGCCATACCATGTTGAATAATAGCTTCGATCATCTTTATTTGTTCAATAATATGCCCTGATGCACTTGGTTCAATGGAAGGACTTAAAACATTGAGTGATTTCATGTCTCTATGGTAGTTATCAGTATAATACTGAACTACTTCCATTGGTTCTATTTGTTCTAACTTGGCTTTTTTAGCAATTTTATCTTCTCCTTCGTCCAAATCATTTTCAAGGTGACCAACATCCGTAATATTACGTACATACCGCACTTTATACCCCAAATGACGAAGATATCTGAACAAGACATCAAACATAATTGCCGGCCTTGCATGGCCAAGATGTGCATCACCATAAACGGTAGGGCCACATAAATACATCCCTACAAATGGTGGGTTAATGGGCTTAAAGTCCTCTTTTTTACGGCTTAACGAATTAAATATCTGCAAATTCTGATCCATACTGCAAAGGTATTAAAAAGAAATTCCAAGGCGTTTTATAAACTCGAAAATTACATTTAAAAGCTGGGAAGCTTGTGTATTAAATAATAAAATATTTGACTTGTAAACAAATTATTATGAAATTTTGTATCTTTGAGTTGCCAAAATGTATATAATCGCCATGAAAAAAAATTTACTCTTCGTAGCAATCATTACTTTCATGTGTACGCTCTTTTGTACAACTAAAGTAAAAGCGGATCACCTTATGGGCTCCGATATTCAATGGACTTGTGTTGGTAATGATACTTTTATAATTACGGTTACCGTATATCGTGATTGTAATGGTATTTCCATGCCAGACCAAACATTCGACCTCAATGGGGTTGATAAAGTTTGTAAATCTACTTCAGTAACCATTTCTACAACCAGAAGTAAGGGTAAAGACATTACCCCTGTTTGTAAAAAGAGTTGTAGTCGATGTGGAAAAGTTCCAAACACTGCATACGGAGATGCAAGTTGTAAATTTCCCTATGGAGTGGAATTATATACCTTTACCGCAAAAGTTATTTTTGGTAAAGGTCAAACCAAAGGTTTTGGAAAGACCGGTTGCTGTAATATTAACATATCTTGGACCCAGTGTTGTCGCTCCGGTACATTGACCTGCGGAGGTAACTGGCAAAATTTCTATGTTGATGCAACTATGAATCGTTGCGCAAGACCTTGTGATAATTCACCAAGTTTCAAAAACCCTCCGGTAGCTATTATTTGTAAGGATGCATGTTTTAGCTTCAACCCGGGTGCAACTGATCCGGATGTGGATGCAAATGGATTTGCAGACTCCTTGGTATATTACATTACCAAACCTAAACAAGATAATTCAACCTACGTAACCTATACCGGTAAGTATTCATTTGATAAGCCACTTTATTTTGACTCTTTCCCTAAGAAAACAGCGCTTTGGAATCCACCAACATGTGCAGGTTTCCACTTGGATTCATTTACAGGTGACTTACAATTTAAGCCAACTAAAGTGGAGCAAACCGTTATTGCCATTCAGGTAGAAGAGTGGGGCCACGATACGAGTGGCAAGCCTTATCTGAAAGGGAAAACGCGGCGTGATATGCAATTAATTGTCATGTCCTGCCCAACCAATCACCCGCCTACATTATCGGGAATTAATGGAACGAGCTCTAATGATGCTGATTTTTGTGCAGGCCAATACACTTGCTTCACGATCAATTCCGATGATCCTGATAAAAACGATACCGTTTCAGTAGACTGGAATAATGCTTTAGCAAATATGGGTGCTACTTTTACTGTTGAAAAGAAAAAGCCACATCC